>NZ_QQAI01000029.1:0-11977 GCF_021023115.1 Psychrobacter sp. CCUG 69069 | reverse complement strand
CTATCTTTTTAACAGCTTCAGCTTTAAATTCGTCACTGTAGGTTCTTAATTTCTTGGTCATGGTAAACTCCGATTAATACGCTTAGTTTACCAAGTTTATCTCTACGGTTTCTTCAGCATAGCTCATTTTATCTTCGTATCATAACTCTTAGGCAAGTATAAACCAAGTAACCCTCTGATCAGCTGAGCTTATCAGAGGGTTTTTATGAGCATAGATTGAAACTTTAACACTACTGATCCGCTGCATCTCGTCTAAAAGTCCAGGTCTTATCGTCAGACGCTGCTTCGCAGTAATAATAACCCGCCAAATCAAAATCTTTTAACTGTTCCGCATTAGTCAGCTTATTATCAGCGGCATACTTCACCATCAGTCCGCGTGCTTTTTTGGCATAAAAGCTAATGACTTTGTATTGACCATTTTTCTCATCTTCAAATCTTGGTGTAATGATGTCAGCATTTAGCGCCTTTTTCTTGACTGACTTAAAGTATTCATTAGAGGCTAGGTTGACCAAGACCTTGTCATCGCTGTCAGCCATGCGTGTATTAATTACGTCCGTCACTTCCTCACCCCAAAACTCATAAAGAGTGTCACCGCGCTCGTTTTTAAGCTTGGTGCCCATCTCTAATCTATAAGGTTGGATTAAGTCCAGCGGCTTCAACACCCCGTAAAGCCCTGACAAAATACCCAAATGCTCATTCACATAAATAGCTGACTCTTTGTCCATGCTGTACATGTCAAGGCCAGTATAGACATCACCATCAAACAAGTAAGCCGCAGGCTTAGCATTTTCGGTGGTAAAAGGCTTATCAGTATCCCATTGCCACTGCTGATTGCGCGTTGCGTTTAGCTGCGCCAGATCATCAGAGATGCTCATTAATGCTTGCAAATCGACAGGTTCTTTTATCTTCAGTATTTTCATCAGCGCCTGTGAGTGTTCGATGAGCTCAGGCTGACTGTAGTAGTTGCCTAGATTTACCGGTATTGCATCTGTTTCATTCAAAGATTTGGCAGGAGAGAGTAAAAAATACATCGCTATTCCTTATTATAGTGAGTCAATGGTGACCATTCTATTAAAGTATCCAGTTTTCTTATTATACGATACTCACGCGCTTAACAGATCTTGTGCACCGTTATTTTGTACTTTTTAGCGCTATACTCGAAATTTGCAAACATTTGAAAGGTAGTTGTGAGTGTCGAGAGGTGATATTGGTTAAGCCCAACCATTTATCAGAAAAATAAAAGTTTTTAATATAACAATAAAAGTTATGCAGATGGTGTAAATGCCTAACTTTTTATTTTACTTGTGGGTCATCATTAGACAATGAAAGTTGCCGGATGATGTCTCTATAATAAAAAGACATGATGGCAAAGTAGCTATCATTTATTAAATTGATAATCTTTGGTCGTAATCTTGAAGCAAATATGACCAAAGGTTTTTTTGTCCCCTGTGCTTTTTGAATGTGCGTTGAGGGTATTAAAGGTAGTCATTGAGACGTGAATAAAGTCATTAGACGTAAGTAAGGAGACGGTATGAAAATCGGTGTAATCAGTGCAGACATCGCGAGCGAGAGCCGCGTCGCGCTAACCCCAGACGCGGTCAAAAAATTGCGTAAGCTTGGGTTTGAAGTCGTCATACAGTCAGGTGCAGGTCAAGCAGCATATTATGCTGATGAGCTGTATCAGGCTGCGGGTGCCGACATTGCCAACAGCAGCGCCGAGGTCATCAGCCAATCTCAGATTATTACGACCGTCAATGACTTGTCAGCTGCGGCGACTGATGGCTTGACATCTGGTCAAATTGTCATTGGTATGCTCGACCCATATCGTAACACGCAGCTTGACACTTATGCGGCCAAGGGCGCAACGGTTTTTGCGATGGAGCTACTACCACGCACACTGTCACGTGCACAGAATATGGACGTACTGTCATCACAAGCCAACCTTGCTGGTTATAAAGCGGTATTGCTCGCGGCCAATGAGTACTCGCGTCCTTTTCCGATGTTTATGACGTCAGCGGGTACCGTCAAGCCAGCCAAAGTGGTGATCTTAGGCGTAGGTGTGGCAGGTCTGCAGGCGATTGCGACAGCGAAGCGTTTAGGGGCAGTGGTTGAAGCCAGTGACCTGCGTCCTGCGGCCAAAGAGCAAGTCGAATCCCTGGGTGGTAAATGGCTTGATGTGCCGATGAGCGAAGATGAAGCCCAAAAGGCCAAAGCAACGGGCGGCTATGCGTGGACGCCCTCAGAGCAATATATCAAAGACCAAGCTGCCGTGGTGGACAAAGCCTTGAGCAACGCTGACATCGTTATCACGACAGCGCAAATTCCGGGCCGTCAAGCCCCGCGTTTGGTCCATGGGGCCACTCTTGCCAAAATGAAGGCAGGTTCTGTGCTGATCGATATGGCTGCTGGCACAGGCGGTAACGTAGAAGGCAGTGTGCCTAACGAAACCATCAGCACGGATAATGGCGTGCGTGTTGTTGGCGCGGCCAACATTCCATCGATGCTTGCCGCGCAGTCCTCAGACTTGTACGCAAATAACCTTGTCAACTTTATCACGACTTTGATTACGCCTGCTAATGATGACGCTGCAACAACTGAGCTGGCACTTAATATCGACATGGATGATGAAATTCAGGGTGCACTGGCAGTGACGCATGATAGTCAAGTACGCCTTGCCAAGCGCTAGGTTTGACGGCCTATCATTACATATGTTGTCACCATACATTTGCCAGTAACGAATAAATTTTAGGAGGATTAGATGATTGCCACTATTTTAGCTGCAGCGCCAGCTGGAGCCGCCATGAGTAGCACACCATTTGTAGCGATTTTTACCGTATTTGTACTCGCTATTTTTGTTGGATATTACGTCGTTTGGGGCGTCACACCTGCACTGCACACGCCATTGATGGCGGTAACCAATGCCTTATCCAGTATTGTCATCGTGGGTGCGATGCTACAGACCGTCACGATTGACGGCTCGGTATTTACACCAACCAGCTTGCTTGGAGCCTTTGCTGTCTTTTTGGCCAGTATCAATATTTTTGGTGGTTTTGCCGTGACTGAGCGTATGCTTGCGATGTTTAAACCCAAAGCAAAAAAATCACCAGTTGTTACGACTGAAAGTGGAGGCGATGTATGAGTGACTTAACAAACTTCATTGCTACCAATGCTGATTGGTTTTATTTAGTCGGTGCTATTCTCTTTGTCTTGACCCTACGTGGTTTGTCGAGTCCAAAGACCGCCATTCGCGGTAATCGCTTCGGTATGGCAGCGATGGCGATTGCCGTCGTGACGACTTTCTTTTTAGCAGAAGGCCCTGTCCTTTGGTTGATTATCGGTGCCATGATTTTAGGTGCCATCGTTGGGATGTGGAAGGCGAAAACGGTCGCGATGACCCAAATGCCAGAGACGGTCGCTTTGATGCATTCGTTTGTCGGCTTGGCAGCGGTGGCGATTGCGCTGGCAACAGTATTGCATACTGAACAACAGCATGGTGCGGTGGCTCGTGTCGAGCTATTTATCGGTTGCTTTATCGGTGCAATTACTTTCTCAGCGTCTGTCTTTGCCTTTGGTAAATTGGCAGCAAAAAGCTGGGCCAAGACCTTGGTCGGTGGCTGGGTAAAACCTGTACAAGCGCTATTGTTTATTGCAATGATCGGTTTTGGCGGGGTGTATTTCGTCACCGACTCACTCCCAGCGTTTTATGCGATGGCAGTGATTGCGGTTATCTTTGGCTGGATGTGGATTGCGCCAATCGGTGGCGGTGATATGCCAGTGGTTGTGTCTTTGTTAAACTCATTCTCAGGTTGGGCGGCCGCGGGGATTGGTTTTACCCTTGGCAACTCGATGCTGATTATCGCAGGCTCGCTCGTTGGTTCCTCAGGTGCGATCTTGTCTTATATCATGTGTAAAGCCATGAATCGCTCATTACTCAATGTACTGTTTGGTGGTATGGGTACGTCAGCCGTCGCAGCAGGCGATGATGATGGTGCACCTAAGAACTACAAGGCCGGCTCGGCAGAAGACGCAGGCTTCTTGATGTCTAACGCCAGCAATGTGGTCATTGTACCGGGATATGGTATGGCACAAGGCCGTGCCCAAAATGCGGTAAAAGAGCTGTATGAATTATTAAAAGATGAAGGCGTCAACGTGCGTTTTGCGATTCATCCGGTTGCTGGTCGTATGCCAGGCCATATGAACGTATTATTGGCAGAAGCCGACGTGCCTTATGATGATATCCTTGAGATGGACGAGATCAATTCAGATTTCGCTAGTACCGATGTGGTCTTGGTTATTGGTGCAAATGACGTTGTGAACCCATCTGCGAAGGACGATCCTACGTCACCTATCTTTGGTATGCCTATCCTAGAAGTGAATAAGGCCCAAACCGTCATGGTTATCAAACGCTCGATGAGCACGGGTTATGCTGGTCTAGATAACAGCTTGTTCTACATGGACAAAACCATGATGATCTTTGGTGATGCCAAAAAAATGGTAGAAGAAATGGTGCGCAGTATCAATGGCGGCGGACATTAATCTCTAAGCCAGTTGCTCAATAAAAAAGTCACCTAGGTGGCTTTTTTGCGTTAAAGTATGCGGCATTGATGACCGCTACGATATTGCCACCTATATATAATTGCTTATTACAATGAATAGCAAATAAGAGAATTGCCCATGAATATGTTACTGCGTTTTTTTATTATGACCAGCTTGCTAAAGCAGCAACTCAAACAGCAGTCTGTGAGAGAAAGTCTTAGTATAGAAACCCTGACCGCGCCGACAGTTCGCCATTATCGTGTGTTGCCCCATGATATGGGCTTTCGCGACCATCTTCCTAATTATCGTTATCTGTCTTTTATTGAGCTAAATATTACCCGCTGGCTGATGACGTGCTGCCAACAAAAAGGCGTCAAACCTTTAAACTGGGTGATCGGCATGCAAGAGATGGTTTATCTAAAAGAAATCAAATTCCTTAACAAGATGACTGTAAGTAGTAAACTGGTTGGTTGGGACCATAAATACGTGTATTTCGAACATCGCTTCTTTGTCAAAAACCAGTTAATGAGCGTGGGGATGACCAAATTTGTCTTGATGGATAAAAAAGGCCAGCAGCAAGCCCCAGAGGTACTAGATATGACGGGGAAGCAGCTAACAGCTGTCATTACCACATGGAATGATCACCAAGTGGCTGTTAAGTCGACTAAGTCGGTATAAGTAACAGCGAAAAAACAGCGAAAAATACTGTCGTAAAACAACTTGGCTATAATCATTTGCTGAATTTTGGTAGGATAGAGTCCATCAAGTCGTCAATATTCAGGCGACCACACCGTGTTTCAAAATAACTATTTTTAAAACGACTAAAAAATAAGGTACCGTTATGAAGCCACAAAAATTAAAATGGACAGACAGCTTAGATATCGCGATTGAGCTTTATGAGAAGTTCCCAGAGACAGACCCACAGTACATACGTTTTACCGATTTGCATCGCTGGGTGACTGAGCTGGAAGGCTTTGATGATGATCCACAAAAATCAAATGAAGGGATCTTAGAAGCCATTCAAATGAATTGGATTGATGAAGCGGATTAATCGACTCGGCTTTTTAGCATTGCTACAAATAAAAATTAAATAAACAGATAGAAAAGGCTGCATCATGACATCACAAATTCAAGAGCTATCCGACGCCATAGCTTGTCGCGGCATCAGCGTTCGTACGACCAATAACGCTGAGATCAGCCATGAAACGGCTAAATTAGGTAGGTTATGGCAGAAATTTTACCAAAACCATGTCAGTCATCTTGAGAAAGGTGAGGACATTTATGGTATTTATCATAACTATGAGAGCGACGACTTAGTAGGCGCGTTTGATGTGGTCGCTGGTTGGCAGACGACTAATGAGCAAGACGAAGCGGAGCAGTCAGATAGTGACGCTACGCTGAACATGGACAATGTGGTAGAGGTAACCATTTCTACTGGCAAGTATTTGGTATTTTCTGAAAAAGGCAATATGCCAAATACGGTCATGAATGCATGGGAGAAGGCGTGGGAATATTTTAATACAGCAGACTGTGAGCACACCCGAACGTTTGCTGTCGATTTTGAGCGTTATATTGATGGTAATCTAGAGTACGGTCAAGTCGATCTGTATATTGGTATCGAGTGAGACTATTCGCATTAGAAATCTGTAAAAGGTAACTATCGCTTTAAAGTTAATCCTTACAAATATGAAGTGTCATTGAATGTTATAAAATTAAAATTACTTAATCTTTCGTGTGTTTTACATGTTTGAGGAGTATAAATGAACCAGCCAAATTGTGCACTTTGTGACATTGTTATTACTAATAAAAATGACACTAAAGAACATATAGTTCCCAATGCAATTGGCGGAAGGAAAAAGATAAAGGGGTTTATTTGCAGAGCTTGTAATAGTACTTCTGGTGATAGTTGGGACAAAGAGTTAGCAAAACAACTTAACCCTTTAAGTCTGTTTTTTGGAATTAAACGTGAGCGTGGAGATGTGCCATAGCAATTATTTGAAACTACATCTGGAGATAAGCTAAAGCTTCATGCAAATGGTAGCATGGCTTACGAGAACCCTGTCTTTTTAGAAACTGCATTAGATGATGGTATTAGTACGAGAATTAATATTCAAGCCCGTGACATAAAAGAGGCGAAGAATATGCTTAAAGGAGTAAAAAAGAAGTATCCTAAATTTGATATTGAAGATGCCTTTAGTAAGTTAAAAATTCAATCATTATATTGTTCAGATATGGTTAGAATGGATTTCTCTATGGGAGGTGCTGAGGCAGGCCGTTCTATCGTAAAGTCTGCTTTAGCTTTAGCAGTTTATTCTGGTATTCCTACTGAGTCATGCATTGAAGCAACAAATTATTTAAATAATGAAGACTCTGAAGCTTGTTTTGGCTATTTTTACGAGTTAGATTTAGTGAAAAATCGTCCCCAAGATACTCCTATTCATTGTGTCTCAGTGAAAGGATGTGACAAGAGTAATCAAGTAATTGCTTATGTCGAATATTTTGGCGTACAACGAATGGTGTTATGTCTGGGTAGTAAGTATACAGGTGAAGCGATATCGAATACATATTCTTTAAATCCTATAACTGGCGAAGAGCTTGAACTTGCCGTAGAGTTAAATCTTACAAACAATGAGATACGCGAAGCATATCAATATAAAAAGATTCCAAGTGGCTCAGTTGAAGAAGCCTTTGAAAAAGTAATCCCTGCGGGTATGAAAGCTTCTTATGAAAAAGAACAAAATCGAGTTGTCAATAAAGCTATACAGAAAGCGTTTGAAAATTGTGGAGCGAAAGAGGGTGAAATGTTGATGCCTGAAAACATTGAGAAAATAATAAGTATATTGATGGAAGAAATTGAACCATTCATAATGCATAATATGTCTCAATCATACTAAAGAGATTAACTTATCTCTTTAGTAATAAAAGGATAGTACTGACAAAAAAGCGTCCTTTTATATAGAGGGCGCTTTTTTAATTGCCTACAATTGATATTACGCTAACTAATCCAACAGCAAGTTTTCCAAAATCCCTTCATAAATCTGCGCCAATTTACCTAAATCATCGACTTCTACTTTTTCATCAACTTGATGAATCGTAGCGTTACGTACCCCAAGCTCCACAACTTGCGCACCCGTTGGCGCGATAAATCGCCCATCTGAGGTGCCGCCTGATGTGGATAGCGTGGTATCAACATCGGTCACTTTTTTGATCGCCTTTTGACAGGCTGAAACCAATTTACCTTCAGGGGTCAAGAATGGCTGACCCGACAATTTCCAATCAATGTCGTAACTGGCTTTGCTGTTTGAAAAATATTTATCAAATATAGCATGCGTTTTTGCTTTTAATTCTGCTTCAGTGGTTTCTGTTGAGAAGCGAAAGTTAAAGATAACCCCTAAGGTTTCAGGAATGACGTTGGTCGCGCCTGTGCCGCCATTGATATTTGATATTTGCAAGGACGTTGCGGGGAAGTAGTCGTTACCATTATCCCACTTGGCAGCCGTCAGTTCAGCCAGTGCTGCCATCGCCGCGTGGATAGGGTTCGAGGCCAGATGCGGATAGGCGACATGACCTTGCTTGCCGGTGACGGTGAGCACCGCACCCAAGGAGCCACGACGACCGTTTTTGATAATGTCGCCAAGCGTGTCGGTACTTGATGGCTCACCAACGAGGCAATAAGTGATTTTTTCATGACGCGCTTCTAGGGTTTCAATGACCTTGATTGTGCCATTTACTGACGGGCCTTCTTCATCTGAGGTGATTAAAAAGGCAATAGAGCCATTATGCTCAGGGTGGGCTTGCACGAAACGTTCGGCCGCGATGGTAAAAGCAGCAATACCGGTTTTCATATCAGCGGCACCGCGCGCCCACAAATACCCATCAGCGATGGTTGGGCTAAAAGGTGGGTAAGTCCAGTTGGTCTCATCGCCAGTCGGTACGACGTCCGTGTGACCCGCGAAACAAATCACAGGATCAGTGTTACCACGACGTGCCCATAAGTTTTTGACTTCAGCGTGCTCGCCACTTTGATCTCTATCGCCAAAATACATAAACTCGCAATCAAAGCCTGCCTGTGTCAAACGCTCGGACAATATATCTTGGCAGCCGTCATCATCTGGTGTGACCGAAGGGCGCTCCAGTAGCGCAATACTCAAATCTAGAGTTGCTTGTTGATGCGTCGCTTGTTGATGAGTGTGGGTTTGGTTATGAGAGTCAGACATAGATAAACCTTTTATATGTAAAGTCGATTTTTAGAGTTTTTGTCAGTGATGCGTTAATGGCCTTCTTCAACAAACGGCACCAAACCATCTCGGCGCATCCAAGTGGCGATAGAGTAGCGTTGGCGGTGGGCAATTTGCACTTGATGGGGTAGGTCACTGTCAAATATGACCAACCGATTGGCGGCAGGCATGACATTATGATGCACACCCTGCTTATCAACGATCTCTAACGCGCCGCCGTCATTAAGTGTCCATTCATCGTTGAGATAAAACACCGCTGAGATAACGCGTTCATCCCGTCCAGCAGGATTGTCGCTGTGCCATTGATAGCCAAAGCCCACAGGATAGCAGGCGTAGTGAGCTTCACTATGGCGAATACCGGCGAATAAGCTTCGATTGAATAAAGCGGCAAGTGCGTTAATACTCTGCAAGTAATAGTAACCTGCAAAGAAGTTCTCAGTGATCCAGCGTATTTTGTCACCGCGAATATCACTGATACGAACGCCAGCGGTCAGTGCAGCATCTCGGTAGTCAATAAAACCACTCTCCGCCTGCAAGGCCATCAACGCTTTAGGCTCAAACACATCGTCAATAATTAGCCAGCCATCACTGACAAACTTATCCAGCTGCGTGTCCGTTAGCTTGTCTTGCCAATTTATCTCAAAATCAGATAACTGCAATACACGCTGAGTGGGCGGCTTTTGAACCGCGTTATCACGGTTTGCAAACAGAGAGGGTGGATTATCCTGACCTATCGGATGATCGACGACCAACTCTGTCACATTAAGGTTGCTAATAATCTGCGTCATTTCATCTCATTATTATCCATCAGCTGACAATATATCGTCAATCAGTGTCTTTTTATTGCCAGCACTTACCAAAACCACATTATCTTTTACTCTGCCTATGCTACCATAGATGCAATTTTTCTTATTTAAACTTTTGAGATTATGAACTATAAACACGCCTACCACGCTGGTAACTTTGCTGATGTGGTTAAACACATTTTATTGGTACAACTGCTCAATCAATTGGGGCAAAAAAACAAACCTTTTTATGTGCTTGACGCTTATGGCGGTCGTGGACTGTACTCACTGAGCAGTGAAGAAGCACGCAAGACAGGGGAGGCCAAAGGCGGTATCCAAGCGTTACTACAAGCAGATACCGAAAAAGCGCCCGCCGCTGTCAAAGATTATATGGAAGGCATTAAGCAAGCCAGATTTACTTATGACAATAAAGTCTATCCAGGTTCCCCTTGGTGGATTGCTCATCATGTTGAAAAAAACCCTGAGGCCGGCGTACGCGGTGAGGCGTTTGAAGCCAAAGCCACCGAATATGACGCGCTAAACTATCAGTTGCATAAATTACCAATCGGTATTCATCATCGTGATGCGTTTGAAGGCATCACTGCGGTTATTCCACCAAAAGAGAAACGCGGTCTGATCTTCCTCGATCCCCCTTATGAGCAAGAGCATAAAGACTTTACGCGCCTTATTGACCTGCTGGTTGCGGCTTATAATAAATGGCCACAAGGTACTTATGCACTTTGGTATCCAATCAAAAACATCGAGGCAGTAGAGCTGTTTTACAAAAAGCTCAAACGTACCGAAATGAGACGTCAGCTGGTTTGTGAGCTAAACATCTATCCAAATGATGTCGCAGTTGGCTTGAACGGGACAGGACTGCTCGTTATCAATCCACCTTGGCAGTTTGATAATCATGCGCGTGAGATCGTACGCTTTTTACAGCCTGCCCTAAAAGTGGCTGACGCGCCAGACTTGACGCCTGATAGTGCGACCAATGTGCGCTGGCTAGTTGGTGAATAGTAATATCGGTAAATAAGGATATTAAGATGACAAATAAGCAACCACCCAAAAGCCAGTCAAGTAATACGCCGCTAAACGATGGGCCAATACACGACAGAGCGGCAACCCAGCCGCCTTTCGTCGATGAGCATGAGTTTAATATTCGCTTAGCGGATAGTGACAGTTATGATGGCTTGACATTTGAGGTGATTGAGGCTGAGGTTGCCGAAGGTAAACGGGTGGTCAGTCGCGGTGTCTATTTAGCGCCCAACTTGATCACAACCTTGTCCCTGCTGTCAGGTTTTTACTCGATTTTAGCGAGTACCCAAGGCGAGTTTTATAAAGCGTCTTTAGCCATCTTTTTATCCGCTATTCTCGATGGGGCAGATGGCCGCGTCGCCCGTATGCTCAATGCCCAAAGCCCATTTGGTGAGCAGTATGACTCCCTAGCAGATATGTTAGCGTTTGGTGTGGCACCTGCTATTTTGATTTATAGTTTTGCGCTACAACCATTAGGTCGTATTGGTCTTGGCTGTGCTTTTGTCTTTACCACTTGTGGCGCGTTCCGTTTGGCACGCTTCAATGTGCAAGTCGGCATCGTTGATAAAAAATATTTTGTGGGTTTGGCCAGTCCGCTTGCCGCCATCTTGGTTACTGCAGCGGTGATGGTAGCCATCGATCATAATGAATGGATAGGCCAGTACGACACGCTGGTCATGTTCTTATTTGCCGCATGGGTAGTCACTTGTGGTCTACTGATGGTCAGTAATGTTAAGTACTATAGCTTTAAAGAGTTTGATAAAAAGAAAGTGCCTTTTGTCGTTCTTATTATTGGCGTATTGATCATGAGCATCGTTCTCTATGACATCCCTGTCGGTATTTTAGCCATTGGGGTCATATATGCCCTGTCAGGTATTTTTACTACGATCAAAGCAAAGATGTAAAACCCGCTATACCTTTTACATTAAGGAACTTGCCAATTGGTAAGTTCCTTTTTTTATGGTTAAATGTGGGCGTCAATTTACTTGTATCGATAATAGAAGACAGTAAACCAGACATCTCTCCTTAAAAGAAAAGACGAGGAGCATCAAGCATAAATAATTTTTTTAACTAAAACAAACAGTTAAGCAGAAGTGATGTGCTACTAGTAAAATAAATCAAACTATTTATAACTTCTTGCTTGACCCCCAACTAAAAGCGCGTATAATGCCACCCAGTCGGAAGGGAGCTGCATTAAGAAACATAGATCAGATCTATGGAAGATAAAACAGCTAGTTTAGATTTAACCCAACTCTTCATAGTAAGAAAAAAAGTTAAAACTAAATAAAAAATACTTCTTGACTTGGTAAAAAAAGCGTCTATAATACGCACCTCATTAAGGGAAGCAGTTAATAAGAAGGGTGATTAATCATCCGTAAT
>NZ_QQAI01000028.1:0-12946 GCF_021023115.1 Psychrobacter sp. CCUG 69069 | reverse complement strand
TTGCCGCTACGGATCTTGAGGCGGCTTATGATAAACGTAAAATGTGGAACCAGATGCGCATGATGCCGACTGATTTTACTGATTTATCTGGTGAGACCACGTTTACTTATCTTATGAATGGTAAAACGACAGCGGCGAATTGGTCGCAATTGGTCAAAACAGGTCAGCCGGTCAAACTACGCTTTATCAATGGCTCCGCGCAGACCATATTTGATGTGCGCATTCCAGGGCTCAAAATAAAAGTGGTCGGCACCGATGGTAATGATGTCGCGCCCGTTGATGTCGATGACTTCCGTATCGGTGTGGCTGAGACTTATGACGTCATCGTCACCCCAACCCGTGACGCGCATACCATATTTGCCCAAAACATCGATCGCACCGGCTTTGTCGCAACCACGCTTGCCACTAAAAGAGGCGCTCGCGCTGCCATACCTGCTATGGATGATGTTGAGTGGCTAACTATGTCCGATATGATGGGGGCTATGGGTGCTAATGGCTATGATGCCCGTCATGCTAAGACCGAATATGACTTTAAGACAGATATGCGCGTCGATAGTCCACGGATGAATCTCGATGATCCGGGTATTAATTTGCGTGATATTAATCGTAAGGTTTTAACCTATAACCAACTGCATTCTGTTGGCAATGAAATAATGGCCGAGCAGCGCAAGCCCACTCGAGAGATTGAAATACATCTAACCGGTAATATGGAGCGCTATATCTGGGCGTTAGACGGTATTATGTTTAAGGACGCATCGCCTGTTAATATCAAACCGGGCGAGCGTGTGCGTATTACCTTAGTCAATGACACTATGATGAACCACCCTATGCATCTGCATGGTATGTGGAGCGATTTGCGCACGCCTGATGGCGATTTTCAAGTTCGCAAACATACGATAATGGTGCAGCCAGCGCAAAAGATTAGTTTCGATGTCACAGGTGAGGCGGGGCGCTGGGCTTGGCATTGCCATCTGCTGTATCACATGGAAGCGGGCATGTTTCGAGAAGTTGCCGTCATTTAACCCTTTAAATATGAGCCTTATTATGAAAATGTATAAAGTAGGTCTACCGTTTATTGGCATATCATCTTTGCTGTTATTACTGTCACCTGTAGCAAATGCCGCTGACATGCCCGATATGGATCACGGCAACATGGATATGTCGAATATGGACATGTCGAACATGGATCACAGTGGCATGGATATGTCAGATATGGATATGTCGAGTATGGATCATAGTGGCATGGACATGTCAGGTATGGATCACAGTAGTATGGACATGTCAGGTATGGATCATAGCAGTATGAATATGGATATGTCTGGAATGCAAGGCGGCGAACCACCTCCTAATGCTCGTAGTCCCGACTACTCAAATGGTGTTGACTATGGACAGTATGGTAAACCGGTAATGATGGGTAGCTTACCGTTATGGGGTGTGTCAGTAGAAACTTTGGGCTATCAGTTTGAGAATGACCAAATCGATTTTGAAGCTGAAGGCTGGTACGGTACTGATAGTAATCGTGTCACTCTACGCAGTGAAGGTAGTGCTCAAACTAACGATGATAAAGAGATCGATAGTCTAAGCTCACTCGCTTATTGGAAGCCGCTCGGTATCTTCTGGAATGGAGAAGCGGGTATTGCTTATAATACTGAAAACGATAAGTCCGCAATCATGGCAGGCATTGCTGGTACGGCGCCGTACTTCGTTGAGACTGACGCAAGAGCTTATCTATATACTGATGGTCAAGTCCAGCTTGATCTTGGGGCAGCGTACGAGTGGCGCTTAGATCAGCGTTGGGTGGTCAGACCAGAGCTGGAGCTGACTGCCTTTAGTAAAGATGATACCGATAACGGTATTACTAAAGGATTTAATGAGTTTGAAGCTGAAGTTAGGCTGGCTTATGAGACATTCAGTCGTCAGCTAGCGCCTTATGTTGGTTTCAGCTACGAGAGCGCCTTGGGTGATGCGCGAGACTTACGTCGTCAAGAGGACGAAGACGTTGATTCTAATAGTCTGACTGCTGGTGTGATGTTTTGGTTCTAAGATTGTACATTGTGAGTTGATAAAGGAATTAATAACATATTTTTATAGGGGGATAATATGAATAACAACAAAAATCAGATGAATCCATATGTGAAATTTACCCTAATGATTTTAACATCCACAGTGGTGATGTTTATCATGATGTATTTTAACACCTATCAGTGGGATCATATTTACTTTAGTGAAACCCGAGCTTATATGGCGCTGTATATGGGCGCGGTAATGGCAATTATCATGCTCGCCTTTATGACCAATATGTATAAAAAAACCAAGATAAACTTGATGGTTTATGGGGTTAGCGTAGTTTTATTTGCCTTTGGTCTTTGGGGCGTACGCTCTCAGCAAACGGTCGACCAAGTTGACTGGATGCAAGCGATGATTCCGCATCACTCCATTGCTATCTTAACTAGTGAGCGTGCTGATATTGAAGACCCACGTGTACGTCAATTGGCTGATGAAATTATCGAAGCCCAAAGACGTGAAATCGGTGAGATGCAGCAGCTGATTGATGACTTGGAGTAAGTACTAAAAAGTAAGGAGTAATTCTTGTGATGCATGGCATGATGAATGGATCAATGATGCAGGGTATGGGTTAGGGCATGATGATTATCTGCGTCGTCATCGCGCTATTGTTTCTCGCTCTATTAGTATTAGCTGTTATGGCTCTTTTTAAGTATTTGCGTAAACCAAATTAAGTTTTGATAGTTGCTTAAATCCTATACTTAGTTGTCAATAATTAATCTGTTAACACTAACATAATAATAATCATTAAATATTAAAGTTAGAAGTTAAAAGTAAGGGAGTAATAGACGATGTCAAAATCTGTAAAAGATGGTCAGTACGACAAAGTACCCAAAAATTATCAAGGTACAGTCTATATCTGCCCCATGCATCCTGAGGTTCGTGATGTTGAAGCTAGTGATTGTCCGATATGCGGCATGTTTCTTAAACATGAAGACGAAGTAGCTAACTCAAGCGATGATAAAGACAACCATACACAGGGTCACAGCGCCAATTCAACTAATAACAGCAACGCCGAAGCAAAAGTCATCGAGGGCAGCAATTACAATAAAGTGCCAGCAGATTATGATGGTACGATTTACATTTGTCCTATGCACTCCGAGGTTAGAGATACTGAAAAAAGCGACTGTCCAATATGCGGTATGTTTCTTAAACCTGAAAATGAGGTCGCTGGTTTAAGAGATGATCAAGCAAGCAACAATGAAGACATTCATGCGCATTGTCATGGAAATCATACTAAAAGCGGCGAAGTAAAATCAGTCAAAGGCGGCAAATACGACAAAGTGCCAGCAAATTATACTGGCACCGTCTATATCTGTCCTATGCATCCTGAAGTTAGAGACGTTGAAAATAGTGGCTGTCCGATATGCGGCATGGCGTTAGAACCCGAAACGGTAACGGTGGGTGAGGAAGATACGTCAGAGCTTGACGATATGACGCGGCGCTTTTGGATTTGTACCGTACTGACCATTCCGCTTTTTCTTTATGCCATGAGCGATATGGTCGGTATCAATCTGCATACTATTGGTGAGTACGATATCTCCTCACAAGTGGCGCAGTGGATACAATTAGCATTAGCAACGCCAGTGGTCATTTGGGGCGCGGCTCCATTCTTTGTACGCGGTTGGCAATCGATAAAAAGCCGCAATCTTAATATGTTCACTTTAATAGCCATAGGGGTTGGCGCCGCTTATGGGTTTAGTATTGTGGCTACCTTCTTCCCTGATATTTTCCCCGATAGCTTTAGAGATTCTGCAGGTCAAGTTGGGGTTTATTATGAAGCCGCCGCAGTTATTACTACCTTAGTGTTGTTAGGCCAAGTGTTGGAACTCAAAGCCAGAAGTCAAACCTCAGGTGCGATTCGAGCGCTACTTGAGCTGGCACCGCCAACCGCGAGACGAGTGGATGAGAGTGGCGCTGAGGTAGAAGTTGCTCTAGAAGAAGTGGTCAGTGGTGATAAACTGCGCGTCAAACCCGGTGAAAAACTTCCCGTAGATGGCATGGTCATTGAGGGTAGTAGTAATGTTGATGAGTCGATGGTCACCGGTGAGCCGCTTGCTGTCGCTAAAGTATCAGGCGATCCGGTTACGGGTGGCACCGTTAATGGTACTGGCACCTTATTAGTTGAAGCGGTCAATGTCGGTGACGACACGGTGTTATCCAAAATCGTCAAAATGGTCGCTGAAGCTCAACGTAGTCGTGCCCCAATACAAAAAATCGTTGATCAAGTCGCAGGTTGGTTCGTGCCGATTGTGCTTGTTTGCTCAATCCTAACTTTTATCGTTTGGGCCATCTTTGGCCCCGTTCCCGCCATGGCGTTTGCTATCGTTAACGCTATCGCCGTACTTATTATCGCTTGCCCTTGTGCGCTTGGATTGGCAACGCCTATGTCTATTATGGTCGGCACAGGCATGGGCGCGCAAAATGGCGTCCTTATCAAAAACGCTGAAGCGCTTGAGAGCATGGAAAAAGTCGATACTATCGTTGTTGACAAGACTGGCACATTAACCGCTGGTAAACCTGAGCTGACCGCGATCGAGGCGCTGGCAGGTCAAGATAAAGATGAGTTTTTGGCTCTCGTCGCCGCAGTAGAGACGGCTAGCGAACATCCTTTAGCAGAAGCTATCGTGAGAGCTGCTAAGGACAAGTCGCTTATTATCCCTAACGCTACGGACTTTAATTCAACGACGGGTGAGGGCGTACAAGCGCTAGTTAATGGCACGCAAGTCGCTATCGGTAACTCAAAACTGATGCAGAGCTTAAACAGTTTTGATAGTGAGTTATCAAGTAAAGCCGATATTCGTAGAAAAGAGGGCGAAACGGTGATGTTCGTCGCTATAGATGGCAAAGCGGCTGGGATAATATCAGTCGCTGACCCGATCAAGCCAAGCACCGCCGATGCGATAAAACTGCTCCATGGTGCCGGTTTAAAAGTCGTCATGCTAACGGGTGATAATGAAAAAACCGCGCAAGCGGTCGCTAATAAGTTAGGCATCGATGACGTCCATGCCGATGTCTCACCAGAAGATAAAAACCGTATCGTCAAAGAGATGCAAGATGGCGGCAAAATAGTGGCTATGGCGGGAGACGGTATCAATGATGCGCCAGCACTAGCGCAGGCGAATGTCGGTATCGCTATGGGTACGGGAACTGATGTGGCGATGGAGAGTGCTAGCGTGACTCTCGTCAAAGGCGATCTGATGGGTATAGCCAAAGCCCATAAGCTGAGCCGCTCAACGATGCGGAATATCAGACAGAATTTGTTTTTTGCCTTTATTTATAATGCCATCGGCGTACCCATTGCCGCAGGCGTGCTTTATCCTGCCTTTGGTTTACTACTAAGCCCGATGATAGCAGCAGCGGCGATGAGCTTATCGTCAGTATCGGTGATTGGTAATGCGCTTAGATTACGGCGGCTAGATTTGTAATGTAAATGTTATAAATTGACCACTAAAGCTAAAGCACAACGACGAGTATAGAGCATTTTAAAAACTAGGAATAAGGATAATATTATGGGCAGCTTTTCTATTACACATTGGCTGATTTTATTGGTCGTAGTGGTGGTCGTATTTGGTACTGCCAAGCTTAAAAATGCAGGTAAAGATTTAGGCGGTGCGGTGAAGGGTTTTAAAGAAGCGGTCAAAGATGAAGAACCCGAGAATGCTCGCAAAAATCATGTGCTTAGCCATGAAAATAGTACGCCAGCTGCAAGTAATGATTTAAATACGCGTGTAGGTAATCAGGCTGATGATATGGAAATCAGCCCTATTTCCACTGATGACCAGCCTAAAGTATGAAGCGCGCCGCTTATAAATAGCGGCACTAAGTAGTCTATTAATATATGTGACTGTTATGTTTGATATTGGGTTTTCCGAATTACTCTTGTTTGGCGTCATTGCTTTAATCGTATTGGGCCCAGAAAAACTACCACAAGCTGCACGTACCGCTGGGCAATGGTATGCCAAATTGCGTCGCACGATTTCAACCTTACAGTCTGATATAGAGTCTGAGCTTGATTTGGCTGAGACACGAAAACAGATGCAAGATGAGCTGGCAAAGATTCGTCAGACTGAGACAGACATGCGGCGTGAGTTAGCCGAGATGCGCGGTAGTATGGATAAGTTTGAAAACTCGCAAAACCAAAGCTTAGATACTTCCTATCAGTCAAACACTCCTCAGCAGCAAAATCATCAGCCAGATACTTCCTCTTCTTCAGCTATAGAGAAGGGGGATAAATGAGCTTATTTAAGCGCCAAAAAAGTCGCCAAAGAAAGTTAGCAAATACAGATGCTAAGGCGTCAGATGCTACCCATAATGTTGAGACTGATAATGTGCTGAATGTGCTTAGCGACATGCCTATTACTGAGCATTTGATTGAATTACGCAAGCATCTCATCAAAATATGCGTAGCCGTTTTGATCGTCTTCTTAGCATTGGTAGGGTTTTCGCGTGAGCTCTACAATCTTTTATCAGACCCTCTGGTTGCGCAGCTGCCTGCGAATTCGACTATGATTGCTACTGATATTACCTCGAACTTTATGGCACCTATTCGCTTGACGATTTTCGTTGCTGCCTTTGTAGTGATGCCGTATATTCTGTATCAAATTTGGTCATTTATAGCGCCTGGATTATATAAAAAAGAGAAAAAAATCACTATTCCAGTGCTGATATCTTCGATATTCCTATTTTATTCTGGTGTCGCTTTTGCCTACTTTGTGGTACTCAAAGGCGTATTGAAGTTCTTTATTTTATTCGCTCCGCAAAACGTTATACCTATGACCGATATCGACAGTTATTTAAGCTTTGCGCTAAAGTTATTTATGGTATTTGGACTCACTTTTGAGATTCCAGTGGTTACTTTATTATTGATAATGGTCGGTATCATATCCACTCAGAGTCTAGAGAGTAAGCGCCGATATATCATCGTCGGTTGTTTTGCTGTGTCAGCGGTAGTCACACCGCCCGATGGGGTGTCAATGCTATTGCTCGCGATTCCAATGTGGCTACTGTTCGAGTTAGGTTTGTTTTTAGCGAAAGTACTCATTAAAGAAGAGCGTAAAACCGTATAACCTTGCAAAGTAGCTAATTTATAAACTAGATATATTGCAAATTAAGTATCTTGCAAAATGACTATTTCGTAAAGTAACTATAAAAACAACCTTATCTTAAACATTTAAGACACTTTTTTTATTTTGGCTGTCCCTTAAACCCTATCAGTACATTCAACTTAGTAATGAGATTTAAATGGAATCCCTAATTAATAATAAAAACAAAACGAATGATAATCTGGCAAATCAGCTTAATCAAGAGTGCTATTGCCGTACTTTAGATCGTAAAGCGCTTAATAACAGCCTGCAAGATCAATTAGTAAACACAAGAGATAATCCACTAGGAGCCAATGAGCTTAATAAGCTGTTTTCAGCGACACCGGTGTTCGTCCCTAAGACAGAGATAGAAGCAATGGTGCGAATCATCGCAGCTATTGAGTCGACTGCTAGACTACCGTCATATCAACAGCAAGTACTGTCGTGGGCACCCAATATCGCGGCTTTCGATCCGGGGCCAATAGGGGCCTTTATGGGTTATGACTTTCACTTAGGGAGCGATGACCCCAAGCTTATTGAGATCAATACCAATGCTGGAGGCGCATTTTTAAACGTAGCACTTGCCCGCGCACAAAAACACTGCTGTCGCCCCTCAGAGCAAAGTGTTGCTACTACTAAAATGCTTGATGGGTTTGAAGAAGCGGTCGCTAATATGTTCATACAAGAATGGCAGCGACAATCGGCAACTAGCATGCCCAATCGCATTGCTATTGTGGATAATGAGCCCAAAAGCCAGTTCATGTATTTGGAGTTTCAGCTGGCCTGCCAACTACTTCAAGCTAAAGGCATTGATACCGTTATACTCGATCCGTCTGAGCTTAACTATGCTGATGGTGTACTGACAGCTCATAGCAAGCCCATTGATATGATCTATAATCGGTTAGTCGATTTCGCCTTTGAAAACCCCAACCACGCCGTGCTTAAAAGTGCCTATTTAGAGGGTGCGGTAGTAGTAACCCCCAATCCGCATGCCCATGCTATATTCGCTAATAAGCGCAACCTGACTTTACTATCCGATACGCAAACTTTGCAGTCGTGGGGACTAGGTGATGATGATGCAGAATATCTAAAAAAGTCAGTACCAACTACCAGAATGGTTACAAAAGAGGATGCAGCAGAATTATGGCGTACTCGGAGACAATTGTTTTTTAAGCCAGTAGCTGGTTATGGTAGTAAGGGCGTTTACCGTGGCAGCAAGATTACCCGCCGCGTATTCGAGACTATTTTAGATGAAAGCTATATTGCGCAGACCTTTATCCCTGCTACAGAGCGATCAATAAAGATTGATGATGTGGTGACGACTAGAAAGGTAGATATACGTCTTTATACCTATGCAGGACAGCTGCTACTAACTGCTGGGCGTATCTATCAAGGCCAAGCGACTAACTTTCGCACACCAGGGGGTGGCTTTGCGCCTGTTTTTCAAGTCTGAACATAGCATGAACATGTAGCTTTGGCTTCTTAAGTAACGTTTACTAGTTTAATTATTCTGCATACCAACTTATCAATAAAACATCATGCTGAATTGGAAAGATGATGATCCAAACCGTTATCCACTACTTCCTGCATTTTGGCATGCCGTTGATTATTGCCTATACTTTTTTTCGTGATGATTACAAACGAGTATATTTGATTCTTTTAGCAACCATGCTGGTAGATTTAGATCACTTGCTAGCAACACCTGTTTTCTTACCTGATCGCTGTAGTATTAATTTTCATCCATTACATACTTACTATGCAATGGCAGTTTATGCGGCTATGCTATTTCTACCAAAGCCCTATAGAATAATTGGTCTAGGATTGTTACTACATATGCTGACTGATTCAAATGACTGCGTAATGACCTATCTGAATAGACTCTAGTGCTTATGCGTAGTCGTTAGCTATAGTGAAAAAATTATACAGGATTAGTTAAAATAAATAGGGTAATCTTCCTTTAATGTCGTTCCTTCCTCAAAAAGGATAAAAAGTGATTCTGGCAATTATAATGGCAGCGATTCTAATCGCTGTCTGCACAGCAATACATTATGGCGTATTAAAATTCTCGTCACAGTTTGTGACGCCGTCGCGCCATCCGGGACACTGCCTTGGGGTCGCAGTTGCCTCAATCGTGCTGGCTCATATCCTTGAGGCACTGCTTTATGCGACTGGCTTTTGGGTTGCTGTGCATAACTTTCAGGTTGGTGACCTCGTCTCGTCCTCATCCAACGGCAGTGCCTCCCTTACCTTTATGGACTACTTTTACTTCTCGCTAGTTAACTACACAACGCTTGGGCGAGGTGACCTCATGCCTAACGGACATCTTCGATTTATGACCGCGATGGAGGCCTTCCATGGTTTCCTACTGATTACAATGTCCGGAACCTTTGTGCTGCAGATCATGAATGGTAAAAAACCCCTTGCAAATTAGCTAAAGACTATTTAGCTAAAGACTATCTCGACTATGTGTAGCATAGGGCTGCATAAACCTATGTCAGGATACTAACGTTATTCTGGCATAAGAAAAATAGTTCAAGTTGTTATAAGGAATAAAGCTATGAATCCAAACAATAATAACTACCATCAGGACATTCATCAGTCTGATACTTCTAATAAAACATTAAATACTAATGACAACTGGATTGAGAAAATATGGGCGTGGGCAGATGAGTTTGAGCTCAAGCATTCTGAAATTCCTCGTAATAAAGAATCACTGTTAGCCCTAAAAAAGCTAGAGATCTTAGAGCCTGAACATGATGAGCAACACTCAAAAGACGTCTATAGAATAGCCTATCTACCCGATGAGCTTACCAACCTTACAAATCTAGTAGATATAACTATCAGTGGCATATGTTCAAGTCATTTACTGCCCAATATCGGTAAGCTCACTAATCTAACCAAACTGTCTATTAGTCACTCTAAACTTGTCGCATTACCTGAGAGCATCGGGCAACTGAGTTATCTTACTGAACTCTTTATTGATCAAAGTGAACTCGAAGCGCTACCTGATAGTATTGGACAACTTCATAACCTTACTAAGATGTTCATTGGTCGCTGTCAGATTCAATGTTTACCTGACAGCATTGGACAGCTTACTAAGCTTACGGTACTTGATATAGTTCACTGTGAGATTGAAGAACTGCCTGACAGCATAGGGCAGCTTATTAACCTCGCTAAGCTTTTTATTAGTTATTGCCCGCTCAAGCACTTGCCTGACAGCATAGGGCAACTCAAAAATTTAAATGACCTTGATCTTATTAACTGTGATCTCAAAGACCTACCTAGTAGTATTGGACAGCTTACCAACCTCAACAAGCTTTATATTAATCGTTGTCGTATTAAAGAGTTGCCCGCTAGCGTTGGACAACTGAGCAGTCTTACAGAGCTTTTTATTACTCATTGTGAGCTTGAAGAGCTACCTGATAGCATAGGCCAGCTTTTGAGCTTAACTCACCTTGACCTGCTTCACCTTGAACTAACGGAGCTACCCGATAGCTTTGGACACCTCATTAACCTTGCTGAGCTTAATATTATCAACTGTAAACTTAAAGTATTGCCTGATAGCATCGGACAGCTCGTTAACTTAACTAAGCTCAATTTTAATCACTCTAAGCTTGAAGTCCTACCTGATAGCATAGGGCAGCTTATTAGCTTAACTGAGCTTTTTATTAGTCATGGCAAGTTTGACAAGCTACCTGATAGCGTAGGTCAACTTACTAATCTAGAGAAGCTTTATATTAACCATTGTAGCCTCAAAGAGCTGCCTGAAATCATAGGGCAACTTAAGAGTCTGACTGAGTTTTTTATCAGTTATTGTAAATTGGGCAAGCTACCTAATAGTATTGGTGAGCTTAATAATCTTGTTAAGCTTGAGCTTGTTTATTGTAATCTTAGAAACCTGCCAGATAATTTTACACAGCTGAATAGTTTGAGATGTATCAATCTTACTGGTAATCCTCTTGATAGGCTTTCTCCGAGGGTGAAATGTTATTTACGTTCTATTGATACAGTCTACGGTTGGGATAAACAATCATACTCTTAGCGGTTGTGCGATATTCACATCATACTCTTAGCAAACTTCAAACCCTAATATTAACAACCTCACCTGAGTAAAATATCAATTTAAACGAAGGCTACTAACGCTATATATAGCATAGTGTTAGTAGCCTTTTTTAATGTCTCAAATGCACAAAATATAAGCGCATATATACCATGAAGTAAGATTTATAGCCCCTCAATAGTTGAGTTTTTGACATCTAACAAATTATGATTTCGCTCGTAGAAATTCATCAAATCCTCATTAATAATGACAGTGTGGATTCCTGATAAGATTATTATTGGAGAATAACTTAGCACACACATTGAACCGCCCCGGTATTGTCGGAGACTTAACATTCTGAGAGAATACGACAATGAAAAGACAAACCTACACTCCTGAAATGAAAGAGCGCGCCGTCCGTATGCTAATTGAAGCTAAAGACGATTACCCATCCACCTGGTCAGCCATCAAAGCCATAGCGCCAAAGATAGGTTGCACGCCTGAGACCCTACGATCATGGCATAAAAAGCACATTGATAAAACCATTCCTGCAAAGATTCAAGCTCAAAGCCAAGCCGAGCGCATCAAAGAGCTTGAACGTGAGAACAAAGAATTAAAACAAGCCAATGAGATCATAAGGAAAGCAGCCGCTTTTTTCGCCCAGGCGGAAATAGACCGCAAACCTTAGTGATGGTTCAATTCATCGACGAGAATAAATCTATTTATGGCATTCCAGCTATTTGTAGAGTCTTGCCGATTGCCCCATCCACATACTATCGTACCAAAGACTTAAACGACAATCCGGAGAAGCGTTCACAGCGTAGTCAGCATGACGATTTCTATCTAAATGAAATCAAACGTATTTGGAAGGACAGCAAATGCCGTTATGGTACTCGTAAAGTCTGGCAACAGTTGAAAGCAGAGGGTATACATCCTGCACGCTGCACTGTAGAGCGTTTAATGCGTCAGCATGGAATGCAGGGTATTTGGCGAGGTAAAGGTAAGATAACGACTAAGTCTCGTGACGATCAAAAGCGTGCTGATGATTTGGTTAATCGTAACTTTAATGCCCATCGCCCTAACCAACTATGGGTTGCTGATTTTACCTATATAAAGACACTGAGTGGCTGGGTATATACCGCCTTTATCATTGATGTATTTGCTCGCGCTATCGTTGGCTGGAAAGTATCAGATCGTATGAACACTGATATGGTGATGGCAGCACTAAACCAAGCCATTGCAGACAGAAACCATCCTAAAGATGTCATTCATCATAGTGATCGCGGCGTTCAGTACTTATCAATTCGCTATACTGATAAGATGGCTGATTCTGGCGTCATTGCATCTGTTGGCACGACAGGTGATTCATACGATAATGCGTTGGCTGAAACGGTTAACGGACTTTATAAAACGGAGATGATTGAATATTTAAAACAGCAGTGGCGGGATGCGTGTGATGTTGAATTAGCAACCCTTGAATGGGTCGATTGGTTTAACAAAACTCGCACTCATAGTACGATTAGTTATGTGTCGCCTTTTGAGTTTGAGAGACGATACTATGATAGTTTTATTGAGTCAGACAAAGCTGCCTGACTCAAGCAATCAAGTCTCCGATATAGTCGGGGCGGTTCAATCACTGTGATGAATCACATCTTTGGGATAGTTTCTATCTGCTATTGCTTGATTTAACGCCGCCATCACCATATCTGTGTTCATACGATTAGATACTTTCCAGCCCACAATAGCGCGAGCAAACACA
>NZ_QQAI01000027.1:0-13708 GCF_021023115.1 Psychrobacter sp. CCUG 69069 | reverse complement strand
AGAAGCCTCAAAACATTGAGCAGTTAGAGCAACAAATCCATGAGTACATTCATTATTACAACCATGAGCGTATTCAATTGAAACTAAAAGGACTGAGCCCTGTACAGTACAGAACTCAGTCCTTGGGTTAAACTAAACCGTCCAAGTTTTGGGGGTCAGTTCAATGATGGGGCTTTTCTTTGCTTCTATCGCTATGGGTAACTTGGTTGCAGCTTTCTTTGGTGGTCATGTTTCAGCCGATAAAATCGAAGGCTTACCAACGCTGTTTACGACTATGACCATCTTTTTGGTGGTGACGGCGGTCGTGTTATTGGCATTAGCCAAACCTATCAATAATATGCTGAAAAAAAGTGAGCATGCAGATCAAGTCAGTTAACGAATAGTATTTCTAGTCAGTCGTTGACAATGCAACCTGCATAAGGCAATGACGAATGATGAGACGTGTTACCATCACTGGTAACACGTTTTATTGTTTTACTTGGTGAGCGTTTTCTTTCAGGCTATTGAAAGCCTAGGTTTTGCCCAAACATCTAATGAGGTCTGTGATCAGAATATCAGTCCTAACTGATTGGGCTATTTTTACTGACTACTTATTAATGCTTATTTATTGACGCGTATTTTCGAATGTTCATTGTCTATATTTAATTTTACCGCACGAATAAGACGACTAACCATAGTCGCCTCACAATCCTATTTTTCCAAAATCAATATCAATAAGGACACACTCCATGAATAAACAAATCATCCATGAACGTATCGAGAGCTTGCGTCAGATTCTGACCGCACAAGACCTAACGGCGATTATCGTGCCGTCTGCCGATCCACATTTGTCTGAGTACTTACCAGAGTATTGGCAGGCACGTCTTTGGTTGTCAGGGTTTACAGGTTCAGTGGGTACGCTTGTGGTAACAGCGGACTTTGCGGGTCTGTGGACGGACAGCCGTTATTGGGTACATGCCGCTGACCAGCTAGAGGGTACGGGTATCAGTTTGGAGAAGCTTGCCCCCGGTCAGCCAAATCATATCGACTGGCTCGCGACTCACTTACAAGAAGGTGATAGTGTGGCAGTGGACGGCAATGTGCTGTCTATCGCTGAGCAAGATCGTCTGTTAAATGCTTTTGATGCAAATGACATTACTTTAATCACTGAGCGTGATGTACTGACAGACATGTGGACGGAGCGCCCAGCGTTGCCAGCCGCCAAACTGTATGCACACGATGAGCAGTTTGTGGCGCAGTCTGCCACATCAAAACTTGCCGCGGTGCGCGATGGTATGGCAGATGCAGAAGCGACGCATCACTTGCTTTCGAGCTTAGATGACATCGCTTGGCTCACCAATCTACGCGGCGCCGATGTTGATTATAATCCGGTGTTTTTGGCACATATGCTCATTAGCGCAGACAGTGCGACATTGTTTGTGGATACCAATAAAGTCAGCGCTGAGATTGCCAAAGGTTTGCAAGAGAGCGGTATCACCCTTGCCGCTTATGAGTCTGTGCAAGAGGCGTTAGGGACATTGACGCCAGAAGACTTATTGTTATTAGACCCAAATAAAGTGGCGGTAGGTACACTATCGAAAATGGCAGATGATGTGGGCTTTATTGAGCAGATGGCACCAAGCACTTTGCTTAAGTCGGTTAAGTCTGACGCTGACATCGATCACGTCCGTGAGGCCATGCGTCAAGATGGGGCGGCTCTATGTGAGTTTTTTGCCACGTTTGAGCAACGTCTGAATGCGGGTGAGCGTCTAAGTGAGCTGGATGTTGATAGTATGCTCATCGAGGTACGCAGTCAGCAACCACACTATGTGTCGCCAAGTTTTCCAACCATCGCAGGTTTTAATGAAAATGGTGCCTTGCCACATTACCGCGCGACGCCAGAAAAATTTAGCTACCTTGACGTGAGTGAAGGCGAAGGCGGGTTATTGCTGATTGACTCTGGTGCCCAATATCAAAACGGCACCACTGACATCACTCGTGTGGTCGGTATCGGTCAAGTGAACGCAGCGCACAAACGTGACTTTACCACGGTGTTAAAGGCTCACATTGCTTTAGCTCGTGCCCATTTCCCTGATGGTATCTTATCACCGTTAATCGATGCGATTTGTCGAGCGCCATTATGGCAAGCCCAAATGGATTATGGTCATGGTACGGGCCACGGCGTTGGCTATTTCTTAAACGTACATGAAGGCCCACAAGTCATTGCTTATAGTGCCAGTACGCCAAAAGAGCGCGCCATGAAAGCAGGTATGATTTCAAGCAATGAGCCAGGTTTATACCGTGAAGGCAAGTGGGGCATTCGTATCGAAAACTTGGTCATCAATACGCCAGTGGCCAATCCTACTGAGACAGAGTTTGGTGATTTCTTACACTTTGAAACCATCACTTACTGTCCAATTGACACGCGTTTGATTGAGCCCTCATTACTCGATCAAGTAGAGATTGATTGGCTAAACGACTATCATAGCCAAGTTTATGCAGAGCTAAAAGATCGCGTTGATGGCGCGGCGCTTGAGTGGTTAACCGAGCGTACCAAAGCGATCTAAGACAGCGTGACGCTCTGTTAATTGAGCATAAAAAAGCCCCGTTCATTGATGGATGGGGCTTTTTGGTATTTATTTTAGAGTTTCTAGAGTTTTGATCGTTTTTTAGAGGGGTCTGTGATATTAACAACGCGCTAATATTTAGTGTACGTTTTTCTTAGCGACTTCTTCATTAGAGACTGACGCCCCTTGTTCATCTAAGTGTTGAGTCAATTCCGCCCGTAGCCAAGACTTTAGGTTCTCAGACATCAGCATCATCTGCTCACTGAGATAGTCATCAATCTGCCCTTCTAGCTCGCGGATTAATTCTTGATGGGCGGTGCTCAATGTCGTGTCTTTTATGGCCAAGCTGATCGCTGCACTGGCTGTACCATGAATAGCTTTGAGGTGGTTATCGCGGGTATCATTGTCATTGTTGATAGCGCTATCGTTAACAGCGTCAGCACGTTCGCTAATGGTTTTGTGGTTAGCGCTATTTTTAGCAAATGTACTTTTGCTGGTGTCCGGATCGTTACTCTCAGCCGTTACTGTTACTTTATTGGCCTCATTTGCATCAACGTCTGCTTCTGATGCATTATGATTGTCCTTATTCGTTACTAGCGGCGCGCTTTTTTTAGCTTCTTTTTGTGCGGCTTCTGCTGTGTCACGTTGTTTGGTTTCTTCTTTTAGTTTGGCTGCTTCTTTTTGCTTGGCCTCTTCTGTCGCCTGTCTTTTTTGTTCTTCTTCTAATCGTTGTTTTTCAGCAGCAGCACGTTCTTGATTTTGTTTATCAGTGATGGCTTTAACAATCGCTTGCTCGGCCTCGTGGTTGTCATAGAGCTCATCGACATGCGCGTCTAAATCATGCGTGTTAAAAACGAAGCTTTCAAAAGACGTCTCATTTTGTAGTAGGGTGGTGATGTCTTTTAGCTCTTGAGTGATGGCGGCGCGAATAGGTTCAGGCGCACACGTCCAGCGCTGATAAAACTGGTGGGAAAACGAGTAGCTTGACATGATATCTTCCATAAATGTTCCAAAAATTACCCCTTATCATACGCAAGTACGATAAGGGGCTGCAAGTGGACAAACGTAGCAAATCTGACACCAACGTTACAACGTCACGCGCTGCAAATTTTATATAGGCAGTTCAAAATAAAATCGATACATCAGTAGCCACAGGCGACTGGTATAAATTTTCCTTGCTTGCTGCTAATACAGAGGCTGCGCAAAATTCATTCCAATCGCTTTGTACCTCTTTTAAAGTGATTCGACTATAGGTTAGTGATTGACAGGCCAACGAGCAAATATCAATGAGCCATTGGTACCACCAAAGCCGAAGCTATTGGATACAGCGTATTGCAAATTATCAACTTTACGCGCGTGGTGGGCCACATAGTCGAGGTTACAGTTGTCTTCAACATTATCCAAATTGATGGTGGGTGGTACCTGCTGATGCTGTAGGGCAAGTACCGTAAATATGGCTTCAATACCACCAGCGGCACCAAGTAAGTGTCCCGTCATTGATTTGGTTGAGCTGACCAATATGCTGTCTTTCACTGGCGCAAATACCGTTTCAATGGCTATCGATTCGGCGACATCGCCTGCAGGGGTACTGGTGCCATGGGCGTTCACATAACCAACCGCAGAAGGGTCGATACCCGCATCATTTAATGCATTGCGCATCGCTCGAGCCGCGCCGCTACCATCTTCGGGCGGTGCAGTAATGTGGCTGGCATCATCACTCATACCAAATCCGACCAGTTCTGCCAGTATTGTCGCACCGCGCGCTTTGGCATGGGCGAGACTCTCTAATACCACCACACCTGCACCATCACCAAGTACAAAACCGTCGCGGTCTTTGTCAAAAGGACGTGACGCTTTGGTTGGCTCATCGTTGCGGGTTGAGAGGGCATGCATGGCCCCAAAACCTGCCATGCCAAGTGGGCTTGAGCCTTTTTCACTACCACCAGCCAGCATGACATCAGCATCGCCGTAGGCAATCAAACGGGCTGCCAAACCCATAGCGTGGGTGGCGGTGGTACAGGCAGTCGATGTGGCAAGATTAGGGCCTTTTAAAGCGTGTTTAATGGCTACCAAGCCTGCGGCCATGTTGACAATAGAGCCTGGAATGATAAAAGGCGAGACCTTGGTAGCGCCTTTTTCACGCAGGGTGTCGCGACTGTTTTCAATGGTCTGAATGCCACCAATACCTGACCCTAAGATGATACCAAAACGTTCCTGATCGGCATCGGGCACAGGGGCGTCAGCAGCACTCACTTCATCGATAAAACCAGCATTTTTTAACGCCATGGCAGAAGCCGCAATACCATAATGTATGAAATCATCATAGCGGCGAGCATCTTTGGCATTCATGTATTGCTTGGCGTCGAAGTCTTTGACGACGCCTGCAATTTGAGCACGATAGTCTGTCGCATCAAAATGCGTAATCGGCGCGATACCGCTGTCGCCATTCAGTAGGCTGGTCCATGAGCTATCAACGTCTAGGCCAAGTGGTGTGATAGCGCCCATCCCTGTCACCACGACTCGCATATCATCAGAGCGCTCGTAGTGTGGTGGCTTATGACGCGTGTTATGCGCAGGGGCTGCGGCAGTAGGATTGGTAGCTTGCGCGTTAGGTGAACTGCTGTGTTGGCTCATGCGATATATCCTGTACTGATGGTCCTAAGAGGATGATTTTTTCTTTTACTATTATAGGTAAGGCGACAACGTACACTATTTATAGCGTTATCCCAGTATCTTGGCAACCATTATAAAACACATTAGTTTACGCATGTAAACTTAAATTAACTGGTCAGGCAAAACAAACTTGCCCCAATACCACGCCTTTATTTGCCCCAGTGACCGCTGGCAAGTTACCTGTGCCACCCATCAGTGTTTGCCGTGCTAACCAGGCAAATGCGACCGCTTCCACCCACGTTGGCTCAAGGCCTAAACTTGCCGTGGTTTCTACTGTGCAATGCGGCAGATGCGCTTGCAAACGCTTGATTAGATAGTGATTAAGCGCACCGCCACCGCACACATAGACGGCACCAGATGCTTCTCCATCTTTATTTAAAAATGGTTTGATTTGTGCGCTCGCACTGACGGCGGTGAGCTCGGTCAAAGTGGCTTGCACGTCCGCTGACGAGTAACGCACATACACAGACGCTTGATCGAATTTTTGTAGCTCATTTTGTAACCATGTTAGGTTAAAGTCTTCACGGCCCGTGCTTTTCGGATAAGGACGAGCAAAAAATGGATGTTCTAGAAGCTGATTAAGCAGCGGCTCGACGACTTGTCCTGACTGTGCCCATGTGCCGCCGTCATCATAATCTTTATCGGTGTGCAATGCTGTCCACGCGTCTAATAACAAATTGGCAGGGCCGGTGTCATAACCAACCACACTCTTTGACGGATGATCACTTGCTGTGTCATTAGCAGTCGAAGGCAGCACCGTTATATTGGCAATACCGCCCAAATTTAACAACACCCGAGTGCTATTAAGGGTGGCAAAGAGCGCTTGATGAAAAGCGGGTACCAATGGCGCACCTTGGCCACCGACCGCCATATCACGGCGGCGAAAATCACTGACGACACTGATACCAGTACGTTCAGCGATAATATTGGCATCGACCAACTGCAAGCTAAAGCCCATCTGTGGACGATGACGTACCGTCTGTCCATGACAGCCAATCGCTAAAACAGCTTCTACCTCTGTACCTGCTTGCTGCAACAAGGCATTGACCACGTCGCTGGCAAATTCAGCGTACTCACGACTTGCCCAGCCAAACCAGTCCAGCTCGCTGTTTGGTTCATCCGCTGCTGGAGTTAACTGATTTACACCATTGGGCTGGCAGAGCGCCAATAATACTTCACGCAGTCGTGGCGGGAAGTCTTGGCTATATGTCGCCAGCAACCGCATGGGTTGCTCGGTATCTTTTTCGTGACTCATGTCATTATTAAACTGACAGAGCACGGCATCCATCCCATCTAAGCTCGTCCCTGACATCATACCGATATACAAGCCCTCATCGAAGTTTTCAAACACGGTTTGTTCGAGTGCTTCGCTCAGGTTGGCGTAATTTAAGTCATCAATATCGTCTGGATGATTGTCTAACGCCCTATTTAAACTTAAATCTGTATGAGTATTATGAGGAGTATCAGCAATCGATGCAGGGTTGGTCATGGCAATTTACCTTAAAAAACGCTAGTATATCTGCCAAATTCTAACATTTTTTGACGGCTGCGAGATTTTAAATAGCCCACGTGCTTTTACCCTTCGATAAAGACAATAAAGAGATCATCATGACCACTCAAACCTACACCCTAGAAGAACAGCTTGCTCTTATCCAGCGCGGGACGCAAGAAATCCTATCTGAAGAAGATTTAGTCGCCAAGCTTAAACTAAATCGTCCGTTGCGTATCAAAGCAGGTTTTGATCCCACAGCCCCTGACTTGCATTTAGGACACACGGTTTTGATTAATAAGCTCAAACACTTTCAAGATTTGGGTCATGAGATTTATTTTTTAATTGGCGATTATACCGCCAAGATTGGCGATCCTTCTGGTAAGAACAGCACGCGTCCGCCATTGACCAACGAGCAAATCAAGGCCAATGCGGCCACCTATGCCGAGCAAGTGTTTAAAATCTTGGATAAAGACAAAACCCGTGTGGTCTTTAACTCTGAGTGGTTTAACGACATGACCGCAGCCGACATGATTCAGTTGGCCAGTCAGCAAACGGTGTCGCGGATGCTTGAGCGTGATGATTTTTCTAAACGCTATGCCTCGCAAACGCCGATCTCTATCCATGAGTTTCTCTACCCACTGGTGCAAGGCTATGATTCTATCGCTCTAAAAGCCGATGTTGAGCTTGGCGGTACAGACCAAACCTTTAATCTGTTAATGGGACGTACCCTGCAAGGACGTTACGGCCAAGAGTCACAAGTTTGTATCACCGTGCCTATTTTAGAGGGATTGGACGGCGTGAATAAAATGTCTAAATCACTCGGCAACTATGTCGCCATTTACGATGCGCCGGGCACAATGTACCAAAAGATTCTGTCAATGCCAGATACTTTGATCCGTCGTTACTTTGAGTTTTTAAGTTTTAAACCCATGGAAGACGTCGAAAGTCTCATGAGCGAGATGGAAGAGGGGCGCAATCCTCAAGAAATCAAACGTATTTTGGCCGAAGAGTTAATCGAGCGCTTCCATGATGCTGACGCGGCTGCCAACGCCCACAAATCAGCCGGTAATGTGCTTGCCGATGGTGAGCTGCCAGTGGATTTACCAGAAGTGACATTAACCTTAGATGAAGCTCAAAGTGAGTTATTTATTACCCAGATATTAAACCAAGCTGGTTTGGCTAAGAATAGTGCTGCGGCAAAAGATATGTTAAAGCGCAATGCGGTAAAAGTCGATGGCGAAGAGGTCAATGCTGGCTTTAGCTTAAGCTCAGGTCAGACGGTTGTGATTCAAGCAGGCAAAAAGGCGTATGCAAAAGTGACAGTAGGTTAATATAGTATTTAATATACAGAACAAAAAGGAGGTCGGCATGAATCGCCGACCTTACTTATAGGCTATTTGAAAACATACAAAATTAGAGTGTAATAATGACAAAACCAACCGTAATCCCAGGCATTTACCGCCACTATAAAGGCAGCCTATATCAAGTGTTGCACACCGCGCAGCATTCAGAGACCGAAGAAACATTGGTCGTTTATCGTTGTCTGTACGGAGAGTATGGCGTTTGGGTCAGACCGCTTGCGATGTTTACTGAAACGGTATCGGTAGAGGGTAAAGAGATACCACGATTTGAACTGATTAAAGCGTTGGCTGATTAAGTTTAAACGTTTTCTTAACTATTTCGATAGCACATGAAACAAATAAAAAGCGACTTTTGGAGTCGCTTTTTTTATTCAGATTCAAAACTACTCTCGCAAAAACGCTTTTAATACCTTATAAAAGCCAATTGGCTCATCCACCGGCACAGCATGACCTGAGCGCGGCAATATAACTTCGCGAGCATTGGGAAGCATCCGTGTGATTTTTTGCTGCCATAAGGGGTCATATAGCTTGGAGCGACCACCGATAAGATTGACCACTGGAATAGTCACGTCTTCTAGAGCGGGCCGAAAATCATAGGGTAGCGCCAAATAGGCTTGTAGGCAGCGCATCTTATGTTGCCACGTGCTGTGGTCATAAAACACCAACTTGTGATCTTGTTGATGGGTCAGTATGTGCACAATGGCCTTTGAGCGCGGACGGTTTACTGACAGTAGGGAAAACGAACGTTCGACATCTGTGACGCGCCGTTTGAGAGCAAAAGGCAAGTGCGTAAAGCTATCGAGCTTAGCATACGGCAGTGTCAGGTCTACCACCTCATGAAAGACCTCAAACCTCTCTTGTTGCTGTTTTCCAAACAGTCCACCTTGCCAGTCCAATTGATTATGAATAGCAGGGCTCTGATCGATATTCAAATAGCGACTGACTCGTGACAAGCCAAAACGCTCAAAATACGCCCACATCACGAGCGCACCCATTGAGATAGCAGCGACTGGTAGTGACTCTATGTGGCAAGTCACACAAATTTGCTCAATCACGGTGTTAATATCATCGGCGTACTGACGCACAAAATCAAACTGATGAAGTTCGATATCTTTTGCCGCTCCGAACCCTCGCAAGTGCGGTAGATAAAACGCATACTTACCAGTGAGCGGCAAAATAAACGGCAAAAACTCACGCGCATCCATCCCATACGCATGTAGCATCATGACGGGTTTGCCATTGCCAATGACCGTTACTGGCAGCAGTGTACCATCCGCCAGTGCAACCTTTAGCGTCTGTAATTGATAGTGAACCGGTAGAGAAAGAAGGTTTTTTTTCATAGAGTGGCACAATCAGTTCAGGATAAAAAGGGCAGGTTTATAAGTCGTTTTTGCTGGTGTTGCTGTAAAGTGCATCGGTTACATACTTTGTTCTTATCAAACACTCTTAGCTTCCACACCCAAATAAAAGACTGTTATATTAAGACAATCATGATGACCATAGCATAAAATCTGTCTAACGGTAAAAATTGCCACTGTGATGTGTGATGTGTGATGAGATTTCATTTGTCAGCCAATAAGGATATCAGCGTATGAGTAAGACGATATTACCGCTGCTCGATAGCAGTCTTTATCCACAAGTTTGGCAGCAGCAGACGTTTACGAATCCACAAACCCTCTTAACCGCAATGCTTACAGCAGATATTACCCCAGATGCCCACGCCTTTACCCAGCAGTTGCTAGCCAATGACACGTATCAAGAATGGATTAATAGCACCGTATTTGGACGTTATCTCCATCGCAACTTTACGGCGTTTTATCAGCAAGCAGAAGACAGCTTTAACAGTGATATGCCTGCATTATTTCGCCAAGAGTTAGCACGTCACGCGCAGTATTTGCCGCTAGAGCAGACATTATTTTTTGCAGGTAATTTACCCAAAAGCGTTCGGCAAACCAAGGTTTTAACCACCACCGTCAACCCTGCCACTGCCGTAATAAACGCGCAGAAAACAGCTGAAAAAGCAACAATGAATCATTCAAGGACTATTGTCAATCAGGTAAAGATTGTCGGCAAACAAGTCTTAGGATTCCCAATCCGCCACAATAAACGCACTAGCGAGCGCTTGCGCAATGAAGTACTGATTTTAGACTTTCAGGATTTGCGTTTGGTCAATGAGCTAAACATTGAAGGCATAAAAAAAAGCAATATAGATCACTCCATATTGCTTCGGTTTTACGATTTACGTTGATCAGACAAAGTGAGACAGTCGGTTCGATTTAAAAACGCTAAGGGATTGTTGGGATGAATGGTTCGAAGCCTGTGTCTATAACAGCACAGAAAGCAAGAACAATTTATACCAGCAGAACGCTTGTGTTGCCTCACGCTTTTATTTTTAACTGACTATAGACGATATTAGAGTCTAAGAGTCTTGCTTGGCAATCGTCAAACCATTGTAGGTTTGCGCCACTGGCATCACCTCCAAACGGTTGACATTAATGTGGGCAGGCGACTCAATCAGCCACAATAAAATATCGCCGATGTCGTCGCCTGTCATGGTTTCAAAACCATCATACACCTGTGCGGCTTTATCATCATCGCCATGATAGCGCACGTTGGAAAACTCCGTACCAGCGACATTACCTGGCTCAAGATTGGTCACGCGTACTTGTGTACCAAGCAGATCTGCACGCAAGTTTAAGCTAAATTGCTTTACAAAGGCTTTGGTTGCACCGTAGACGTTACCGCCATAGTAAGGCCAGCTACCCGCAATCGAACCAACATTAATAATATAGCCACTGTCACGTGCCACCATCGCTGGCAAGACGGCATGGGTCAGCGCCATCAAACCTTTAACGTTGGTATCAGTCATACGCATCCAGTCATCAAGATTGGCTTTATGAGCCGGCTCTGTACCAAGTGCCAGCCCTGCATTATTGACCAACACATCGATTTGCTTAAAGCCGTCAGGCAAGTCAGCAATGATTGATGGGAGGGAGGCTGTGTCACTAACGTCCATGACCACAGGTAAAAACGCCTCGCCTAAGGTGTCAGCCAACTCGTTAAGTTTGTCTAAGCGCCGGGCACAACCAATGACGCGATGACCATTTGCGACCAAACGCTCAGCCAGTGCTTTACCAAAACCGGCGCTTGCTCCTGTAATAAGTACGTTCATTACCTCTCCTTATCATTGATGCTGTGTGCTTCTACCATGAGATTTTGGCGACTGCTCGACTTATCTTATTATCTTATCTTATCTTATCTGAGTCACACGTGGCCGTTAACGTCGCGGCTTTAGGCTAAATGGCCTAACGTTATCTGTTTGATAACTGCTTACCAAAGATTTTATCACCCGCATCACCAAGACCTGGAATGATATACCCGTGCTCATCTAAATGACTGTCTAGCGCGGCGGTGTAAATGGTCACGTCAGGATGCGCTTCATTCACCAAACGTACGCCTTCAGGGGCAGCAACTAACACCAAGGCTTTAATGTTAGTACAGCCATTTTTCTTGAGCATCTCGATGGTCGCAACCATGGAGCCGCCCGTCGCAAGCATTGGGTCGATGATAAGGGCTGGACGTTTGTCCATGTGGCTCACAAACTTTTCAAAGAAAGGCACGGGCTGTAGTGTTTCTTCGTCACGTTGTAGACCCACGACAGAGATTTTTGCGGTAGGGATCAAATCAAGCACCCCGTCAAGCATGCCAATGCCTGCACGTAAAATCGGTACGATGGTCGCTGTTTTCCCGATAATTTGCTCCCCAGTGATTTCACCACACCAGCCTTGCATTGGGAAGGTTTCAATTTCAAAATCACGGCTCGCTTCATACGCCATCAAGCGGGCAAGCTCTTTGGTCAACGTCCGAAATTTATAAGTACTACAATCTTTTTCGCGCATTAGGCTGAGTTTATGACGGACTAGTGGATGATCGATTACCGTAATTTTTAAACCGTTGTTTAAGTCACTCATAAGAACTCTCTTGATTTTTGGGCTGACGCTTGCGCAGTTACTGCGGTTGCTATTAGTATAAAAGATACAAACACTTACTGCACTTTAACCTTATATTAAGCACATAAATAGTAAGATGAACGCTGTAATATCAAGCTCGCTAAATACATCGAATGCTTTTGCAACGGTATTTTTTCACGAAATTATCATGTTAGCGTACATAACCGTTATGAAAGCCACGGCGATTTAGACGAAATAAAGCATTATTTTCTGAACTAGGCCGACCACGTTTTAAGCGGACTATGTTTTACTATATAGCGCTATTTAAAGTGAAGTAGTATTTAGGCCTGCTATGATAACAAAAAAACCACTTTTCTGATGAAGAATATCATGACTACACGACCAGACACTGACCAAAACAAGGCAAGTCAGGCAGATAACCTCCTAATATTGTCCGAAACAAGAGCCGCCGCAGTAGAGACTCATCCGTTTGCGCCGGTGCTGCCACCAAATGCCACCGTAATGATGATGGGTACGTTTCCACCAACTGCTGATAAGTGGGCGATGTCTTTTCATTATCCTAACTTTTATAATGATATGTGGCGTATCTATGGGCGCGTGTTTTTTGACGATGCTGACTATTTTAGAGTAGGCGATGAGAAGCGTTTTGACCCTGACCGTATTCGTAATTTTATGTTTGAACGTGGCATCGCCTCGTGTCCTACTGTCAAGCAAGCCATTCGGGAGACGGGTAATGCCTCTGATAAAAACTTAACCGTCGTAACGACGGTAGATTTGGACAACATCTTGCCGCAAGTACCAAAGGTAAATACATTATTTACCACAGGTGGTAAAGCGACTGAAGTGTTGCTCGGACTATTAGATGAGCCAATTGCCAAATCAAAGCATCCCAAGACCAACCAAAGTATGGATTATCCTTATCAATGGCAAAATGCAGACAATAGCCAAACAGCCGACGTTAACGATTTAACTTTGTACAGACTGCCGTCTACTTCACGCGCTTATCCCTTAGCGTTAGACAAAAAAGTCGCGGCCTATAAAGACTTCTTTAAAAAGATAGGTAAGCTATAAGGTAATGATTGTAGGATTTACTGCTTTAGAACCTCTTATATAGCTAGAAAGCGTCTATAAAAAGTCCCTAGCGTGAAGAGAAAAGTGACGTTAATCGAAGTAAACACTCAGTAAGCACCCGCTCTCATAAATAGTTAGCATTCTTTTTCACACTTAACTTATTGAAATGGCGTTAGTATTTGGCGTCTATCAAACTGATTTGATAAACTCTCAGAATAACCCCTTGACCCCACATTAAAACCACGTATAATGCCACCCAGTCGGAAGGGAGCTGCATTAAGAAACATAGATCACATCTATGGGAGATAAAGCAGCTAGTTTAGATTTAACCCCATTCTTCATAGTAAGAAAAAAAGTTAAAACTAAATAAAAAATACTTCTTGACTTGGTAAAAAAAGCGTCTATAATACGCACCTCATTAAGGGAAGCAGTTAATAAGAAGGGTGATTAATCATCCGTAATTAACGAGCTAACTTATTGAAACAAATTAAAAAAAGAAGTTGACAGCGTATTAAAACATGATATGATAGTCAGCTCGCTAATTAGCAATAACCACATTGGATATTGAGTATAATTAGTCAGAGATACCTAATA
>NZ_QQAI01000026.1:0-27176 GCF_021023115.1 Psychrobacter sp. CCUG 69069 | reverse complement strand
AAGTCATACCCTCGTCTAAGCTTTTTAGTACTTGTTTGCGAAAATCTAGGGAGTAAGTCATGGTCTTTATGATAGCAATTAGGTTTGATAATTAGTTTATAACACTTTTAAGTGGGATTGACTATATTTTCATCTGAGAGTGAGTATCCAAGAAATATGACAGGTTTTTCAAGAAATATTGAAATAAGTTTCGCGGCTAGATAAGGGTTTTTTTGATTGAAGTCTTTATAGTCATTACTACTCAATATGAGGCTGTTAAAGTCAGTGCAGCTACCATGAATCTTAAAAATCTCACCAACAGCTTGTGGATGCTTGAAGAGTATATCTGACTGCCCAACATAGACTTCTAACTTTGGAAATATTTTCTCAAGTAGTAAGTCCCAGTTAGTAGTTATGATTCCGTCAATAACAACTTTATCACTTGTCAGTTCAATTAGTTCAGGGTGTTGAATTAGACAGCCTTCAATATCATAGCTTTGTATAAATCTAGATATTTCATATTTTAAAGGAGTTTCAACTTTATTGAGCCAGCTCTTTGACTCATATACCTCTTTATTATTTTCATTTTCTTCAAACCATTCTTCATAAAAGTCGTTAGCCAAAGCTAAAGCTGCTTTAGGAATATCATCATTTGCCATTCCTAAATATCTTGTAAAAGGTTTTTTCGAAAACTGACTAAGTAAGCCTTTCCAGTCAGGCATATTTATATATCTTCGTGAAAATCCTGAACCAATAAATAGAAATGGAGCAGATGGTGATTCAGATAATATCTTAGCTAGCTGTTTCTCAATATCTAGGTCTGACATAATAAGGTCTCTAACAGAATTAAAAAAGGCTCAATCTCTGAGGATAGTATATCTATTTATAAAGAGTATAAGCTAAACCTAATATTATCAAATAATATCAACCCCTAAATCATCGCCCGTACCCGCGCCATAATTCCGCGTCCAATTACTAATCTCACATAAATCACGGCAATCGTAAGCAGTAAGCCAATCAATGCCGTACCGCCAATACCCAAGCTCACCCACGGCACACTAAATCGCAGACTAAACCATTGGGTGATAGCCGCCCACGCGCCCACGTTTGCGATAATGACCGCAAAAACAGCTGCGCTAATACCCAGCACACTTAGCTCTAGGATATTAAGCATATATAAGTCACGCTTTTGCATACCGACCAATCGGAACGAGGCGCTCTCCGCCATGCGATCTTGCGAGGTCGATAGCAACGAGCTAATCAACACCATGACGCCAGTCAGTAGAGCGAGTAGGGTAAAGACATAGACCAAGCGGCTCATTTGTACCACCAGCTCTTGGATTTGCTGCGCGATGGCCGTGCCATTGATGGTCGTGACGGCTGGGAACTCGCGTACCAGTTTGCTTTGTATTTCTGGAATCTCATCGGCGGGGACATGCGCGGTGGCAAACTGAATCTGCGGCGCTGCTGCCAATACAGATGGTTCAAATAAGAAGTAGAAAAAAGGACTGGGCCCTTGCTCAAACCGCGAGCGAATACTGGTAATCTGCCCGACGATCTCAATCCCTTGGATATTAAAACGCACCTGATCACCCATACCGACATTTAGCAGGTCAGCGGCGGTGTCTAAGACGGACATAGGTACGACAGCTTGGTCGGGATTTTGCTCGTTTTGTGTATCGACAGGCGCATACAGTTGATCGTCTGCTACCGCATCAGTAATGAATTCGGTGTCCATGATTGTGTCGGCATAGCTTAAATTAAAGACCCGCGTGGGATCATCGAAGCCATCCGCAGGCACGATATCTTGTACCGGTACATCATTGGCGGTGACCACGCGTGAGCGAATGACCGGATAGTAGCTCACGGGCGCGCCGATGATGTTATCGATCTCGTCATGTTGATCGCTTTGAATGTCTAATAAGAACAGGTTGGGCGCATCTTCAGGATAAGCATTGATGAACTGGGCATTGATACTATGATTGAGCGTGGTGATAAGGGTTAAGACCGCTACCGATAGCGACAAAGTCACAAAAAACAGGGCGGATTGATTGCCTTTACGTGCAAGGTTATGAATGGCAATGCGCGGCATCCAGCCCATGGTAGAGCGTTTGGCGAGCTTAGCAAGCAGCCATAACCAGCCGCGAGCCAATGCCCAAAATATCGCCACAAAGCCGATTAGTCCAAGCAATAGCTGCGCGCCGAGTACCCAAGAGCCAACTTCATACGCAAAAAACGCATACAGACCTGCGAGCATTACCCCGTACCACAATAGTGGCACGAGTCGATACCAAGGCAGGTTTTGCGCCTGCGTGCTTACGCCTTGGTTGAGTAGGGTGGCAGGCTTGTTGGTTGTCAGCGTACTTAAACCGCGCTGGGTAATAACTAAGGTCAGCACTAAGGCGATAACGCTGGTTTTAACCGCACTAATAGGATTGATGGCGAGGCCCACGTCTGGCGGCAAGATCGCCATGAGATACGGCTGACCCACTTGCAGTAAGCCAAAGCTTAGGACAGTCGCTGCGACACAAGCAATGACAGCGGTGATCGTCAATAGCTGATAATAGCTGCGTTTGAGTGAACCAAGCGGCTCGCCAAGTGCCAAGCGAATCGCATTGTTAGATTGCTGCTTAGTGACAAAGGCGGTGATGACGCCATACATGGCAACCGCTGATAGTAAAAGCACGGCAATGACCAATAGCTTTAAAAACATCAGTACATTGTCAGAGATACGCGAGACAGAGGTATCTGCCGACTCCGCATCAGAGAGCTCGATGTCAGGATAATTGGTCAATATTTGCGTGAGCTGTTCGCGCTGCTGAGTCATGAGTTCAGGCTTACCCGCCAGCTCGATACGATAATTGACGCGGCTACGCTGGCTCAACAAGTTGGTGGCGGCCAGCGCGTCTTGTTGCATCAACACGCGACCACCAAAACCAAACGCGGTCAATGGACGATCAGGCTCTTTGGTCAGCACGTCACTGATAGTAAATTGACCGTCACCGATGGTAATACGATCACCGACATCCGCGTTTAAGCCGTTAAGGACTTCAGGCGCGACCACCACACTATCGGCGTTGAGCTGTTGCCAAAGCGGTTTGCCTGAGGCCAGTTCTACTTTTCCATAAAGCGGGTAGTTGGGTGAGACGGCTTTGACGCGGGCAAGCAAGGTTTGCGTATCGGTCACGACCATCGCACTAAACTGATAATCAAACACTTTTTGCGCATCAGCGATCGTATCTACCTGCGCCAACACGTCACTTGGCCAGTCTTGTTGACTGTTCAATATCAAGTCACCACCAACGAGCGCCCGCTGATTGTCATTGACATAGGTATCGACCGACTGCTGGATAGAGTCGAGGGTCAGATAAGTGGCAAGCGATAACGTAAGCGTCAATAAAAACAAAACCGGATAGACCCAGCGTTGCCACCAGCTACGACTTAAAGCTTTGGCGCCTAAATTGCGCGTGAACACTCGGCTGATGAGAGACTCAGAGTGAGTAGTTGAGGTACTGCTTATCGAAGTACTGTTCATGGACGACTTATCGGTTGAGGTTTTGGTCATTAAGATACAATCCGTCCATCATGCATGGTAATGACGCGATCGGCCATTTCCGCCAGCGCAGGGTCATGGGTCACGACTACCAGCGCTGAGCCAACTTGTTGGCGTAAGTCCAATAGGAGCTGCATGACTTGGTTGGCATTTTGCTCATCTAGATTGCCAGTTGGCTCATCAGCAAACACAATCTTTGGGTGTGAGACCAAGGCGCGTGCGACCGCTGTACGCTGCTGTTCACCGCCTGATAATTGATTGGGCAGGCTGTCACGTCTGTGCCCCAAGTCCACGGCATCAATCAGCTCGTCCACGCGTGCTTGATTGGGACGTCTTGCGATATCTAAGGGGAAAGCGATATTTTCTGCCACGGTCAATGTCGGCAGTAAGTGAAACGATTGAAACACAAAGCCCATGTCACGCTGACGAATGACAGCGAGCGCATCTTCATCAAGTTGGCTTAACGTTTGATCGGCCAATTCAACAGAGCCGCTATCAGGGTAATCTAACGCGGCAAGCAGCCCCAATAAGGTCGATTTACCGGAGCCTGATTTGCCCATGATGACCACAAACTCGCCTGCATTGACATAGATGTCTACGTCTTTGATGATGGACAAGGTTTGCTCACCGACTTGTACCGTTTTGGTGAGTTTTGAGGCGGTCAGTAAGGTTTTATTTTTAGAATTTGATGTCGGTTCTGATGTTGTCGTCGCATTGAATAAGGTCATTACATAGTCTCAGTAGGCGTGTTTTTTGCTGCGGGTTCACTAGCATTTACTGAACCATTTGCGTCGGCTGATTTTAGCTTTTCAAGGGTAGGCGCTAGGACTGGCAAGATATTATCATTCACGATAACCGCGTAGCCCTCTTTGGTTGGATGAATGGCATCGGCTTGGTTCAGCTTAGGATCGCCGCCCACACCTTCTAAGAAGAAAGGAATGAGTGTCACATTCATGTCTTTAGCCACACGCGGGTATATGGCGGCAAAAGACTGCACATAGTCAGAGCCAAGGTTGTCATAAATTTGCATGCCGCCTAATATAACTGTACTGCCGTTGTCTTGTAGACGCTGTACAGCAGTACGAATATTGGCTTCAATAGTCGCCACATCAATACCGCGCATGGCATCATTGGCTCCAATCGTCAAAATTGTGACATCGGGTTTGGTCTGCAACACCCAGTCTAAGCGATTGACCAAACCCGTACTGGTTTCGCCGCTTAGTCCTGAATTAATCACTTTGGCGTCTTTATAACCCCGCTCTTGTAGGCTTGCTTCTAGCTGAGCAGGATAATTGGCATCACTAGCGACGCCAAGTCCTTCGGTTAAGGAGTCACCAAGCGCTAATATTGTTAACTGGGATGGCTGCTCTTCGGCTGCAGGGAGGATTTGCTTGGTTTCGGGTAGGGTCTCAGAGGTTTGAGAGCTGGCGGTCTGACTGGCCGTGTTTGGATTGTCATCCGTCAAGCTGGGTTCAGGATCTTGTTGACAACCGCTAATGCCCAAAACAACGGCCAAAATAGCCACTGCTGGCAAGTAATGAGCGAGGCGAGAGGATACATTCATCATGATATTCTGTCCTATATGCAATCAAACCAGTGTAGCAAAATAAGACAGACACCAATATTATCCTAAGGTTATTTTATATTAGGGTCATCTCCTGTGATGCGTTACATTTTTTTGCCATCAACCATCACGGGTCGACTGACCATCCACGCAATCAAGACGTTCACAACCATCAAAATCAACATGATAAAAAGTGGCAAATCCCAAGTACCTGTGGCTTCATGCAGCCAACCTGTGCCTAGTGGGCCAAAAAACGCAATCAAATAACCGACGGCTTGGGCCATACCAGACAGCTCGCTGGATTGGTTGGTGGTATACGTTCGCAAAGAGAACAGCATCATGCTCAACGTAAAAATCGCTGAGCAGCCAATCCCCATAAGTCCTGACCACAACCATGCTAGATTGGTCGATAAATAACTGATGCCCAAAATGCCAATGACGTTTAAAACAGCAGCAAACACCGCCAGTGCTTGAATTGGGCGACCACGGTTCACAAGCCAAGTTAAGCTTAAGATAGAGATTGGTGCCATAAACTGAAACACCGACCCCATCTGTCCTGCTTGCACCGCTGATAGCCCTTTACTGACCCAAATAGAAGGTAGGAAACTGGCGACCGTATAAAACAGTAGTGATTGCAAACCCATAAAGACCGCGATTTGCCAAGCAAAAGGCGTACGCCACATCGAAATCTCTGAAGAGCCAGGCGTAGGTAGGACAGCGGCTTGGTGGCTAGAGGAGCCGAGACGTAAGCGTAAAAATATCCAAATAACGATGGCAAAGATGCCTAGCAGTGACCACCCACCCAGCGCCCACTGCCAGCCTACCTGCTCAGACAGCGGTAACACCACCCCTGCGACTATACCCGCCGTCACCGTCATGGTGAGGCTAAATAGACCGGTGATCAAAGGAATCTGTTTGGGTGTACGCTGTTTAATAACGGGGGCAGCCAAGGTATTGGCAAAGCCGATGGCCAGCGTCAGTAACAAGGTCCCACTTAAAAATCCAAACCAAGTGGGAACAACAGTGCGAATAATCATACCAAGCGTTAATAAGGCAATCATCGCAATGAGCGTGTTCTCAAGTCCAAACCGCTTACCAATGCTTGGAGCGATCAGCGCGCCCACCGCAAACGTTAGCATCGGCACCGCTCCCAGCCAGCCAATCTGGGTCTCAGAGATGTTGAGGGCTTCTTGCACGACGGGTGCAATAGAGCCAAGCGCAACAATAGGCGCCCGCATATTGGTCGCCAGTAAAATCATGGCGCACAACACGAGCCAAAAAATAAAGCGCGAGGAGGACAGCTTAGACGATGACGAGGGGTCAGAGTGGGGCTGGGATGGCATATTAGAAGGAGTAGACATAGCAACACGACTATTATTTATTAGTATAAGAAAAAGCACACGTCATTAAAAAGCGCCGGAGCATTGACGCTTGCAATAACACCAAGAAAACACACCTAGAGAGTGGTCAAAAACGCTTGTGGCGCTCAAGACATAAGACTTGCTATCCTATTGGCAGGATAAATACAGAATATAAGTAGTGACTATAAAAGAGTCACTATAAGACGTTACTTAGTTAGAAAGGGAGACCGATAAATAGGTGAGTGGCAAAACGAAAAATAGCGCCAGTCCCTTTCCAAGGACTAGACGCTATTATAGGAACAAATGTGAGGTAAACACTACCAGCGTATGGTAACAAATGAGGCGTTTATACCGATTTGCCTAATTGAGCCGCTTTGAGTGCATTTTCTTGCTGTTCAGCGATGAGGGAATCACATTTATTTGGATCATTACCGCAAAACGAGCAGTTCTCATCCCCCATAAGTTTCGCCACACCGCCACAAGAGCCTCTAAGCGGCTTTTTTTTGACCATATAACCGATGCCCATAAAGACAAAGAAGAGGACGAACACGGTAAAGGTAATAGCAAGCATAGGAAGCAGTTGACTAAACATAGAGGAAACCTCACTTTTCAAGAATAGGGCAGTTACTTTTAATGTTAACTACTTAATAGTATAGCAAATTTTTGCACGGCACGTGGATGCTTATCGTGTCGTTTACCGTACTGCGACTGTTGCTTAAGGTCTCTTATCAGCCCGTAATGCTTGCATCGCAGGTGTTTGTACCACTTGCCAGCTGTCCGTACTATCCTCTGACCCCTCTCGTTTTGCGCCATCACCCAGCACGACAAACAGCACCGCTAGATTTTTTTCTTCAGCCAGCGTGAGCGCCTTTTGATAAGGCATGGCCGTAAGCGCAGTTGCCCAAGCATCAGCTAGTGCGACTGAGTCTGCTGCAACGGTCACTGAAGGGGCGCCACCAGCGATAGGCCTGCCCGTAGTAGGATCAATGGTGTGGCTATAGCGTTTACCATCAAATATAACTGAATTTCGATAGTTGCCAGAGGTTGCCAAGTGCATTTGGTTGCCCGTGTTGATGGGTTGACGAATGGCTGATATCGTTTGGCGCTCGCTGACGGTGCTGTCTTGGATAGGCGCATCAATAGCAATTTGCCAGGGCTGCTGCTGATTATTGACACCAGAGGTCGCCACTTCACCGCCAATTTCCACCATGTAGTTGCGAATTTGATACTTGTCTTTGAGCACATCAGCGATAACGTCGACACCATAACCTTTGGCGACTGCAGAAAAGTCTAGACCGACACCCTCTTTGGTTTTATACAACGTTTGCTCTTTTTGTACGATACTCTCGAAATCTACTAACGCTTTCGCTTGGGCAATCTCGAGGGCGGTGGGCGGACTTTGCAGGCGCTCAACGGTCATGGTACTACCAAAACCCCAAGTATCTACCAATGGCATCACGGTAGGATCAAAGGCGCCACCAGACTGCTGATAGACGGTTCGTGAAATATCAAGCACGCGCTCAAAGTCTGCATCGATAGTGATGGGGGTGTTTTTACTGACTCGGTTAAACTGGGAGATGGTAGAGTCGGCTTGATAGGTCGACATGCTGTCATTGATCTGCTGTAAGCGCTCATCAATCGATGCTTGAATGGCGGTTTCATCTGCGTCAGCGGGCAGCTGATAACTAATGTGATAGCTGGTACCCATCGTCTCACCGCTCAGATAATTGTAATCTGGTGTTTGCTGGCAAGCGCTGAGACTCAAGGCACTAGCAAGACTGACGACGCCATATAGGGTGGCGCGTACAGTGTTGGTAGAAGATAAGACATACACTGAAGAGAGAGAAGTTATAGTTTTCATAAGCTCGTTGCTATAGCGGAGGGTGAATGAGGCTTTGGATAATAAGCGCTGCCTATTTTACACCCCTTGCCACTAATAAGGCCAATCACAGTAACGTTAAGCGTACCTTGGGTCGATAAAAATTGACCACGTTTGCTTATTTTACTTGCGATTCTCGGATAAGCTTATAAAGCTTGGGCGGGGACAGCCGATTTACCCTGACCGCAAGCTTTTCTTTAGTGCCTGCGACAATAATGTATTCTTCTCCTTTGGTCAGTGCTTTTACGACCTGTTTGGCAAACGCAGGGGCGGTTAGACCTTTATTGGTGGCTTCATCCATTGTGCCTTGCTTGCTGCCATCACCCGTCAAGGCATTAATAGAGACATTGGTTTGGATAAATCCTGGAAATATGGTCGCTACTTCTATTCCCTGTTCGTGCAATTCGGCACGTAAACTGTTTGCCCACATATGGATAGCGGCTTTGGCGGCACCATAAGCGCCGCGATACTGCGTCCCTAATAAACCTGCCACACTAGACACCATCACTATTTTACCGCCACCTTGCGCAATCATATCTGGCAGCACCAGTCTGGTCAGACGCGTTTGCGCAAAATAGTCTATCTCCATAATCTGCCGTTCAACATCTTCAGCAGTGTCCATAATGAGCGAGCGTTGACTGACGCCAGCGTTATTAATCAGCCAGTCAATTTTAGTCGTTTGGGTTTTAGCAGCGTCATAAGCGTTTTTCGTTTGACTAGCGTCACGAATATCAAAAGGAATGACGGCATGCTTTTTGCTGTGTTTGCAACGCTTTTTGACCGACTCTAACTTGTCATTGTCACGACCACTCAAGACAATCGTAGCACCGCGTTTGGCAAAAGCAATGGCTAACGCTTCACCAATACCGCTAGACGCCCCAGTTATCCAAATGGTTAAATCTTTATATTTGGTTTTCATAAGAATCCTTTCTTAATGTGATGTTCCAGTAATCAATAATATAGGATAGACAAGGCCACCTACCATTTCAATTGGTAGTGCTGACCGTTGAGCACATTTTCCATAGTCGATTCACGTAACTACTCATGTAATAATTTTGCTTAAAACTGGCGATACAAATAAAAAAAGAGCCTCAATTGAGACTCTTTTTTCTACTCACTTAACGATGTTTTTTTACTGAACCAACCGACTTAACCGCCGAAGTCATCAAGCATGATGTTTTCGTCTTCCACACCCAAGCTATGTAACATGTCGATTACGGCCGCATTCATCATCGGTGGCCCACACATGTAGTACTCACAGTCTTCAGGGTTTGGATGGTCTTTTAGATAGTTTTCAAGCAAGACATTGTGGATAAAGCCGGTTGGGCCTTCCCAATTGTCTTCTGGTAATGGGTCAGACAGCGCCACATGCCACTCAAAGTTATCAAACTCTTCTTCTAGTTGATCATAGTCTTCAACATAGAACATCTCACGAATAGAGCGCGCCCCGTACCAAAAGCTAATCTTACGATCAGAGTTCAAGCGCTTAAGCTGATCAAAGATGTGTGAGCGCATCGGTGCCATACCAGCACCGCCACCGACAAAGATCATCTCAGCTTCAGTGTCTTTGGCAAAAAATTCCCCGTACGGACCTGAAACGGTGACTTTATCACCTGGTACTAGGCTAAACACCCATGAAGACATTTTTCCTGGCGGGATACCGTCGGGTCCACGCGGTGGAGGACTGGCGATACGAATGTTAAATTTAATCAGGCCTTTTTCTTCAGGATAGTTGGCCATTGAATAAGCACGGATAACCGGCTCATCAACTTTTGAGACATATTTGAAAATGCCAAACTTTTCCCAATCTTCTCGATACTCTTCGGCAATGTCGAAGTCTTTATAATGCACTTCATGTGGTGGCGCTTCTAACTGCACATAACCGCCAGCACGGAAGTTAACTTCTTCGCCTTCTGGAATTTTAAGAACCAATTCTTTAATAAAAGTGGCCACGTTATCATTAGAGATAACTTCACATTCCCACTTTTGTACATCAAAAAACTCAGGATCAATCTCGATTTTCATGTCTTGCTTAACAGCCACCTGACAAGCTAAGCGCATGTGATTGCGAATTTCACCTTGAGTAAAATAGCCTTCTTCGGTGGGCAGAATAGAGCCGCCACCTTCAATAACGCGGCAACGACACTGCGCACAAGTACCACCGCCACCGCAAGCTGAAGACAAAAATATACCTTCGCCCGCGAGTGTTTGCAGTAGCTTACCGCCTGCTGGTGTCACTACGTCATTATCGGGATTATCATTGATATGGATGGTAACATCGCCTGAACTGACCAGTCTTGAGCGCGCCGCCAAAATAATAGCGACGAGGCCCATGATGATCAAGGTAAACATAGCAACGCCACCAATCGCCGTAGCGTAATCCATGGTAGGTATCCTTAATCTATGGGGTAGGGGTGCGAGGGCATAAATGTGATGCTGTACCCGCACGCTTACCGAATAAATGAATTAAATAGGTCAAATAGCTAAATAAAGCCTTAAGCTTTGCGGTTTAAATGGACATACCACCGAACGACATAAAGCCGAGCGACATAAGACCAACCGTGATAAAAGTAATACCAAGACCACGCAGCGGCGCTGGAATGTCTGAGTATTTTAGTTTTTCACGGATACCTGCCAATGCCGTAATAGCAAGTGCCCAACCAAAACCTGCGCCCACACCATAAACCACGGATTCACCGAATTGATAGTCGCGCTCAACCATAAACAACACACCACCCAAGATGGCGCAGTTTACGGTGATGAGGGGCAAGAACACCCCAAGCGCGTTATACAACGCTGGCACAAACTTGTCCAAAAACATCTCTAGAATCTGTACGGTGGCCGCAATCAGACCAATATAACTGAGCAAGCCTAAGAAGCTTAAATCTATATCAGGGAATCCTGCCCATGCCAGCGCCCCATCTTTTAGGATGAACTGGAACAACAGATTGTTTAGTGGCACAGTGATGGCCATGACGACGATGACCGCAACACCTAGACCAATAGCGGTTGAGACTTTTTTGGACACGGCCAAAAAAGTACACATGCCTAAGAAGTAGGCAAGCGCCATGTTCTCAATAAAGACTGAGGTTATAAATAAACTAACATAATGTCCCATTAGTGACCGCCTCCATGAGCCATGCCTTTAGACTGCGGCTTCATTACAAATTCAGCTTCTTCAACTTGCTCTGGTTTCCAGATACGCACAATAGCAATGAATAAACCAATGATAAAGAATGCTGACGGTGGTAACAGGAGTAGACCATTTGGTATGTACCAACCGCCATCAGTGACTGGCTGTAGGATAGTCATGCCAAACCAAGTACCAGCGCCTAACAATTCACGAATTGTGGCAACGAACAGCAAGACTGCTGAGTAACCAAGTCCATTACCAATACCATCTAAAAAGCTAGGTACGGGCGGGTTGCTCATAGCAAATGCTTCGGCTCGGCCCATGACAATACAGTTGGTGATGATTAAGCCAACAAAGACTGATAAGCCTTTACTGACATCATAAGCCACGGCTTTTAGCACCTGATCAACCAAGATAACCAATGAAGCAATAATGGTCATCTGTACGATGATACGTATGCTTGATGGAATCTGCTTACGGATGATGGAGATAAAGAAGCTCGAAAACGCCGTCACCAAGGTCAATGCCACACACATGACCATGGCATTCGACATGCTTGTCGTGACCGCCAGTGCCGAACAGATACCTAGGATCTGTAAGGCAATGGGGTTATTATCAAAGATAGGCGTGGTTAAAATGCTTTTAGTATCAGCCATGTTATGCCTCCTTGCCGTTAGCTACTGGTAGCGTGGCTGCCAATTCGGTGTTAGATTGAGCCGCTGGTTTTGTTTGATGTGCTTGCGTGTCTGCACCTTCAACCGGTTGGCCGCTCTGTTCACGTAGCGTATCCAGATAAGGCTTGTAGCCTTGCTCGCCTAACCAAAACTGAACCATGTTGCTGACGCCGCGGCTAGTTAGTGTTGCACCGCTGATGCCATCGACCCAGTTTTCTTTTGGCGTGCCAGCTTTGGTCACACCAGTGGCGACGTTACCGTTTTCGTCATAAGACTCGATACCGCTCCACTGTGCACGCCACTCTGGCTCTTCGATACGAGCGCCAAGACCTGGGGTTTCTTTATGCTCATAGAAACTGATACCTTTAATGGTGTTCAAGTCACTTTCAAGCGTTAAGAAACCATAAATCGTACCCCATAGCCCGTAGCCTTGAATCGGCAGTACAACCATTTCTGGTTGGCCTGCGTCATCACTTTTGACATAGACTTTGGCATATTTGGGCTTGCGGCCAATACCAGCAGGATCGTTATCGCCCAAGTCTTCACTTAACGCTTGGTTTTTGGTTGCTTGACTGGCGTCATAAGCATTGCGATCAGGGATGCCAGCAGCTTTTAGCGCATCATCATCTAGGTAGTTGCCGTTGTTTAAGTCAATGATTTTGACTTCAAAGTCTTTAAAACGTTCGGCCACATCACTCGCTGTATCAGATTCAGCATCATACATGCCAGCAGCAACCAAAATGTTTTTGTTACGGTCTAAGCGAGCGTTTTCAATTTGCGAAGGCTTTAGGCCTACAGCCACGGCTGAGACCAGTACTGAACACACCAAGCATAGCGTCAATGCCACACTAATGGTTTTCGCATTATTACTTTTGGGCTTGGACATAGCGAACCCTCCGAGCGGTTTGGCGTTTGATGTTTGCTTGGGTCACAAAGTAATCAAACAATGGAGCAAATAAGTTGGCAAACAGAATGGCCAGCATGATGCCTTCTGGGAAAGCTGGGTTAATGACACGAATCAGTACGGTCATGAAACCGATCAAGATACCGTATGCCCAGCGGCCTTTATTGGTGTGAGCAGCTGAGACAGGGTCGGTCGCCATAAATACCGCGCCGAATGCGAAACCACCGATCACTAAATGCCAATAAAATGGCAAGCTCATCATCATATTGTCATCAGAGCCGATCACATTAAAGACAAGAGAGGTGGCAATCAGACCAACCACACAACCGGCCATGATGCGCCATGAAGCGATGCGTGTCCACAATAGGACTACTGCACCCAGTAAGATCGCAAGCGTTGATACTTCACCGATACTGCCTTGCATATTGCCTAAGAATGCGTCACTCCACGTGATGGCATTACCATAGACATCGACGAAATCCTGAGGAACCACGCCAAGTGCGGCAAGGCCAAGAGGCGTTGCACCTGAGAAGCCATCCACTGCTGTCCATACGGAGTCGCCCGACATGTACGCTGGATAAGCAAAGTATAAGAAGGCACGACCTGATAGGGCAGGGTTTAGGAAGTTTTTACCTGTACCGCCAAACACTTCTTTGGCAACCACGACACCGAAGATGATCCCTAAGGCCACTTGCCACAACGGGATATCTGGTGGTAAACATAGCGCAAACAGTACTGACGTCACAAAGAAGCCTTCGTTGACCTCATGTCCGCGCACCACGGCAAAGATAATCTCACAGAGAATACCCACCGCAAATGTCACGATATATATAGGCAAAAACTGCATGGCACCATAGACAAAGCTTGCCCAAATACTGTCTGGGTTGTAGCCTGCCATGCTGGTGATGACCGTACGCCAGCCTTCAGGCTGCAAGCCCAACTGAGCAATAGCCGTCAGTGCTTGATGACCGATATTGTACATACCCCAAAACATCGCTGGGAACGTACATAGCCACACCGTAATCATAATCCGCTTAAGATCGATACCGTCGCGTACGTGTGACGATGCGTAGGTCGTTGTGCCTGGTTGACGCAAAAACGTATCAAACATCTCAAAGATGGCATAGTATTTTTCGTGTTTGCCACCTTTGGTGAAAGACGGCTCCATACGATCGAACATATTGTGTAAAAATTTCATCGTGGTTAGCCCTCCAGCTCAATGCGCGTTAAGTTGTCACGCAAAATATCACCGAATTCATATTTGCCAGGAGATACGAAGGTGCATAATGCTAAATCTTCTTCGTCCAATTCGAGTACGCCCAAATCTACTGCGCTAATGATGTCTTCGACAATCAATGCGCGTAATAATTGGGTGGGCAGATAGTCTTGGGGCATGACTTCTTCATAGACCCCGATAGGCACCATCGCACGCGGTGAGCCATTACTCGTGGTAGTGAAGTTGTATTTTTTGCCACCAAAGAACTGCGAAATATAGATAGGCAGTTTTGAGAAGCGGTTTTTACCTGGAGTAAAGAAGTGGAACGCAGGACGCTCGCGCCCCTCAGTCAGCACACTCACCTGATTGTGGAAGCGACCGAGATAAGCGATATTGTCAAACACTTTGCGACCAGACAACACCGAACCTGAGATAACACGGTTTTCACCAGCTGCGAGCTTGCCTTTTGTCAGTGCAGTGATATCTGCGCCGCGCTCTGTCATGACCAAATGGGGTTGGTTGACCGCAGGGCCTGCTAAGCTGAGCATACGGCGTGTGTATAAGCGACCAGTGGTAAATAATTTACCAATAGCAATCACATCTTGATAGCCAATCGTCCACACGGTGACGCCGCGCATGATGGGATGTAAGAAGTGAATGTGTGTACCTGCCAGCCCGGCTGGGTGTTTACCAGCAAAAGCATGATACTCAGTGACATTATTAGTAGCCGTTTTAGCCACTGGCGTCAACTGGGCATTACCATGATGGCAGACAAAGGTCTTGGGGCTGAGTGTCGACAAGACTGCCAGCCCATCATTGAATGCTTGCAGCTGCTCATTAATCAGCAGCATCGGGTCAAATGCTAATGGATTGGTATCCATAGCAGTGACAAAAATAGCATGAGGGCGAGCACCGATTTCTGGCGCACGGCTGTAAGGGCGCGTGCGAAACGCGGTCCATTCGCCAGAGGCTAGCAGTTGGGTTTCAACGACTTCAGAATCTAGGTCAGCAAGTTGCTGGGAGTCATAGCGCTCAAAGTCTACTTCTTCACCGTTTGGGTCGACCGCAATCACAAGGCTCTCGAACACACGACGTTCACCGCGTTTAACCGCGACGACTTTACCAGCAGCAGGGGCAGTGTAGATCACGCCAACCCGTTTTTTGTCTTCAAAAACGGGCTGACCTTTTGCTACGACGTCACCTTCTTTGACATTCATTGTGGGCTTCATACCCACATAGTCATAGCCAACAAGTGCTACATGTGTCGGTCGGTGCTCAGATATCTCGCGGGAGGGTTCACCGGTGATGGGCAAATCCAAACCTTTTTTGATGGTAATCATAAGCGAAAACTTAGTCCATAGTCTAAAACGATACCAGACATCCTGTTTGGTATATCGATAGCATGAACATCTGCGTCATTCAATAAAGTCCCCACACATCTCTTCCTATAGTAGGATAGGGACAAAGGGTCTCTGAAAATAACGCATGATCATAACTACTAGTAAGAGTATTAACGCTGACCTTAGACTCCTTAACAACACGTTAATGTCTTATTCGAATTACCAAAGTGGCGACTGGCTACCAAGGTGCATGCTAAAACCATCAAATCAAAATCAGCCGCTCAAGCAGTGCGCTAAAAGTGACGACTCTAAGAAAACAGTCCTATCATACGTTTCATTAAAAATTGTAATACCAGTACGATTGACAGCCCTTATTGATTCAGTATCACAGAAACAGATACTCAATTGAGTAAGAGGGCAGTCAAATTTGATCTATTAAGATAGATAATAAACTGGTTGAAAGACAAACTGGCTGAGCAACAAAGACAAACTCACTTAGTCTGTGTTGCTATGAAGCCAGTAATGACTGTTCTAATGTAGTTAGCTAATGATAGAGACGCGACAAAAACGTTAGGAAAGGCATCTAATTAGAGGTTGGTGCTGCAGAGTAGACTGTTCAAAGGCTACCAGTTGAGATTTCTAATATAACCCTTCTTAGCAATACGTCAGCCAACATCGTAGTAAAGCAGTTAGCTATTGCTCGATTCATCCTGACCGCTAGGCGACTTTACGTCATGAACGACTTAATAAAAAGCGCAGCGCATGGTTACTATCACATAGAAACAACTAAAATTTACCTAGGATTATACGCTAAATTGACCTAAAATTGCCAGTCAGTAATTGAATTTACCGAATGTTGCCAGTATTTAAATCTACTAAAACTTATGGTTATGATTATTCGTTTTATATTGTCATTTGTACTTAACCAAGCGGATTTTTAGTCTATTATTGGTGATTGCAAATCTGTTTATATTTTCAGTCGCTTTTTGAGTGATGTTTTTCTATCATTGTTTGATGGTTCAACGTTCAAGCGTGAGTGTCTCAGTTTATTTAATATTTGTTTTATAAGGAATGCGATATGTGTGCTGTGCCCGTCATTATCCCGGCTATTGATTTAAAAGATGGTAAATGTGTACGTTTAAAACAAGGCCGTATGGAGGATGATACGGTGTTTTCTGATGATCCAGTCGCCATGGCAGCGCGCTGGGTCGATGAAGGCGCACGCAGGCTGCATCTGGTTGATTTGAATGGCGCGTTCGATGGGGTGCCTGTACACAGACAAGTGGTTCAAGACATTGTCAAAGCGTATCCGAGCCTACCTGTCCAATTGGGCGGCGGTGTCCGCAATATGAGCACCATTGAGCAATACATTACTGCCGGTCTGACGTACATTATTATCGGCACAAAAGCGGTCGAAGACCCTAAGTTTGTCGCCCAAGCGTGCCGCGAGTTTGCAGGGCATATTATTGTTGGTATCGATGCCAAAGATGGTATGGTTGCAACGCACGGCTGGGCAAATGTTACCGATACCAAAGCAACTGAGCTTGCCAAGCGCTTTGCTGATGTGGGTGTCTCTTCTATCGTTTATACCGATATCGCCCGTGACGGCATGATGCAAGGCGTTAATGTTCAGCAAACGGTTAACTTAGCTCGTGAAGGCGGTTTGCCCGTGATTGCGTCAGGCGGCGTGACAGATATGAAGGATATTGAGCTACTCAAACCTTACGGCGACTGTATCGAAGGCATCATCACGGGCCGCGCGATTTATGAGGGCACGTTAGACTTGGGCGAGGCGCAGATTTATTTAGACAGTTAATCGTCATTGAAAATGTAGTGACAAGAAATCAGCAATAAAATTTATAAAAAGCAAGGGATGCTTATGGCCACTTACTTTGACCATCCAATGGCACGCAGGTGTATAAAGGCGTGGGGTCAGATGATGTTGCTATTAAGCGTCATTTGCATATTACCCGCTCATGCGGCTGAAGAAGCGACAGGTCTAACCACTGCCTTAGGATTAGAGAGCGCAGAAAACCTGGTGGCGGTTGACCCTGTGACCTCAGACGGTGAGGCCGTAGAGCCCGCAGCACCGTTGCCTGAGCCCGCCCCGCCACCGTTAATCAGTGGTGAAAGCACCAATAATGCCGAGATTGAAACCACACCCACCCCGCAAAAAGACAACGACATCCGTCAACGTATCAATGGTATTTTTTCTGAAATAGAAGGCTTACAAGCCGTCAATGTTAGCGTTACCCAAGGGGTTGTTACCTTAACGGGTGAGACGCCGAACGAGAAAAAGGCGCAACAAGCGATCAATTTAACCAATCGTCTGACAGATGTGGTCACGGTAGAAGATCGGATTGATCGCACCCTTGATGTGCAAGAAAATGTCACGACTGGCTATGAAGGTCTTAAAGCGCAAGTCAAAAACCTGGTCAAAGCCTTGCCATTATTATTGGTTGGTATTGTCATATTTGCACTGGTGACATGGTTTGGTAGCTGGCTGTCTAACCGTAATAAAATGTGGCAACGGCTAACGCCCAATCCGTTTGTCGCTGAATTATTGGCACAGACGGTGAAAGTTATTTTCATTGTCTTTGGTCTGATTCTGGCACTGAGCTTAATCGGGGCTGAAACGGTTTTAGGCACCTTGCTTGGTGGTGCGGGTGTCATCGGTATCGCCGTTGGTTTTGCGGTGAAAGATACCATCGAAAACTACATTGCTTCCTTAATGCTCAGTATTCGTCAGCCATTTCGCGCGCGTGACCATATCGTGATTAATGGACAAGAAGGCATCGTGGTACGTTTGACCTCACGCGCGACAATACTTATGACCTTAGATGGCAATCAGCTTCGCATTCCAAATGCGGAGGTCTTTAAAGGCACCATTTTAAATTACACCAAAAACCCAGAACGGCGCTTTACCTTTGAGCTTGGCGTGGATGCCAACGATGACCCATTAGCCGCGATAAAAGTTGGCTTGGATACTATATATACATTAGAGTTTGTTTTAGATGAGCCTAAAGCCATTGCGGTGATTACCAACGTTGGCGACTCTAATATCATCCTAGAGTTTCAAATTTGGGTGGATCAATCAAAAACAGACTTTGCCAAAGCGCGCAGTATTGCTATTCGCGAGACCAAGCACGCCCTAGAAAATGCGGGGTTCAGTCTGCCAGAACCCATTTATCGTCTCCGTTTCAACAATAAACTAGAAAAAGCCTTTGAGCATATGCAGGCTAACACTGACAATGCTAAATCAGACATGACCGTTACCACGACCCTTCCTGAGTCACTTGACAACCATCAAGATGACGGCAGTCGTACTGACGATAAAGACAAACAGCAAGCAAAAGCACGAGCCAAGCATATTTTACAAGGACGTGATGCTGAGGACGTCTTGAACGCCCGTCCTGATGATAAGCTGATGGAAAAAGTCGAACAAGAAATCGCCGAAAGCTCAGATGAGACTGATTTATTAAATAACAACAGTCCGCAAGAGTGATACGCCAAATCCCACTAAAAAGTGGGCATAAAAAATGCAATAAAATGTGTCTTTGATTCTTATTCAAATATGAGACACTTTTTATGCAAATAAAACACCTAATTGTATTCGCCTTGGTCGGCATAGTTGCGTTACTTGGCTTTAACCTTGTTAACGGCTATCAGCATGACAAAAATAGAGAAATCGTCAACAGTCGTACTAGCACAGCAGGACTTGATACAGATAAGGCGGTAAGTGGCTCAGAAAATATCGCGAGCAAGCCTCTTGGCGAACAGCCTAAAGCCATATTAGACGATGCGACCAGCAAGATCGATCAAGCTGAGCAGACAGACCAAGCACGCTTGGCACAAATGAGTAGTAACATACAATGAATATGCACCTATAAAAAAAGGCTAACGATGACGTTAGCCTTTTTATTATTCTAAGGTTTTAGCTAACATTAACTTTTTTTGCTAGCGTTTTTACTAGTATTTTTACTACGACCACCGCTTTTTTTAGCGGGTGTTTTCTTAGTTTGGCCTTTTTTCGTTTGATTCATTTCACTAGATTGCAGCTTAGCTACTAAATCAAAGTCAATTTGTAGCAGATCCATATTCACGCCAGCCACTTTCACCTTGACCAAATCGCCAAGTCCGAATAGCGTGCCTTTGTCTTTACCGATAAGCTGTTGCTGCTGTTCATCATAAACAAAGAAGTCATCGCCAACGTTTGAGATGTGCACCAAACCATCAATATATAAGTCCGTCAATGTGACAAACAGACCGAAGTTAGTGACAGTGGTCACAACGCCTTCGAATTCTTCGCCGACATGATCTTTCATATAGTGACACTTAAGCCAAGACTCTACATAGCGTGATGCTTTTTCTGCACGGCGCTCTGTATCAGACGTTTGAGTACCAGCACCTTCGAGCGAAAAGTCCATCACTGGCTGTTTGTTATTCGTCACTTTCGCTTTGATAGCACGATGTAGCATTAAATCAGGGTAACGGCGAATAGGCGAGGTAAAGTGGCTGTATTCGTCATAAGCTAAGCCGAAGTGACCGATATTGTCAGGGGCATAATTTGCTTGCATCATTGAACGCAACAGCATGCTATGGATACTAATCGCGTCAGGGCGATCTTTGGTTGCTTCAATAATCCGCTGATAATCCGCTTGCGTTGGGTTTTCTTCTGGGAAAGTTAAACCAAAGTTTTTTGCATATTCATGAATACGCATTGACTTTTCGCCATCAGGTTTATCATGGTTACGATACAAGACTGGCAGCTCATGTTTTAGCGCAAAATTTGCCGCACAGGTATTGGCCAGTAGCATACACTCTTCAATAAGCTTCTGAGAATCCCCACGAGTTCGCGGTAAAATAGCGTCAATACCACCTTTCTCATTAAACTTGATGTACGTCTCGACGGTTTCAAACTCCATCGCATGACGCTCTTCACGTTTTTTGAGCAACAGCTCATACAACTGATATAAGGTATCGATAGATTTTTTAACGTCTTTATTGCCCGTTAATGAGGTGGGCACGCTGTTATCTTTTGGATTATCCAGATAAGCATTGACTTGATTGTAGGTTAAGCGGGCTTTTGAGTGCATGACGGCAGGATAAAACTCATAACCGGTTACCTTGCCTGCTCGTGATATTTTAATATCAGCAACCATACACAGACGGTCCCGATCAGGATTTAAAGAACACAGACCGTTAGAGAGTACTTCAGGCAGCATTGGAATCACGCGATGCGGGAAGTAGACTGAGGTGCCACGCTCAAAGGCATCTTGGTCCAGTGGCGAGTTTGGCGTCACATAATAACTCACATCAGCAATCGCTACTAAAACGCGGTAGTTACCACCCGAGCGTTTTTCGGCAAACACGGCATCATCAAAATCACGGGCATCTTCACCATCGATCGTAACAAGCGGTAAATCCCGTAAATCTTTGCGACCTTTTAGATCTTTTTCAGTCGGTTCTTGGTAGCTATTGGCCTGCTCAAGTGCCGCTTCACTAAAATCTGACGGAATATCATAATTAAGTAGCGTGGTTTCGATAATGAGTTCGCGATCATTGTCATCAGACAAGACTTCAGTGATCTTACCAGTCGCAAACTCATGCTGGTTTGGCCAATCAATGATGTCAACCTTAACAGGAGAGCCCTGCTTAGCATTTAGCGCTTGCACATTATCATCAGTCACCGTAATCGGCTGATGATTATTCGGACTACCAAGCTCGACACAATAGCCATCTTCATCGCGAGCCAGTGTCCCGATAAAGTTGTTTTGCCGGCGTTCTACAACGTCAACAATACGGCCTTCTGTACGACCACGATTGTCGGTTGACGTCCCGATTGCATCTACCGTATCGCCATTGAATACCCAGCGCATTTGTTTTTCGTGCAAGAACAAATCTGGCATATCGCTTAATAGGACAAAGCCAAAGCCTTTTGGGTGGGCAGACACTGTGCCTGTGACCACGTCTTGCTGGCTTACCGTGCGATAGCGATAAGGAAGACCTTCACGGTTCACTTGGCCATCACGCGCCATCGCTTTTAAGCGATTGCCTAAAGCATCAAACTGGTCTGGGTCATCAATATTAAAGACTTTTGCCAATTGTTGATGCGTGACTTCACCATGCTCATTAATCGTGCTCAATATCAGCTCACGACTAGGGATGGGATTGTCATATCTTTTTGCCTCACTTGAGGCGTTTGGATCATTCCAACTCATAAATTACCGTATCTATTTTTAAAATTATTAATAAGGGCTATCTTAACACGAACGACGCTACAATATCTTGCGTCAATTGTCTTATGTGTGTTCAGTAGCAAGGGGTTATTACCTTTCACAAGTAAAATCTGTCTAGAACAAGTTAAATATCGATATCGACCGTGTTTGATTTATCGTTTATCTTTTTACTGTCTAGTTCTTTGGATACTTCTAGCACTGTCGTTTGATTAGACTTATCGAGGTATTTCTGTGCTTTATCGACCTCGGTGGTCAAAGTATTGACCGTTTGTTTCATATTTTCTAACGCTTCAATTTTGTAGTTGCTAATCATATCCATCGTATCATATACATTATTGAAGGCGTTTTGTAATTTATCAAGCTCAATACTGCTACTGGTGGCTTGTTCATGAATCTCGCCAGATTGGCGTTTGAGCATGGCTGAGGTTGATTCAATCAAACTACTCGTGGTTTTATTCAAGGCTGTAATCTGATCTAAGACTAGTTTTTGATTGGTCATGGCCTGTGCTACGACGACCGCCGTACGTAGGGCAGAAATAGTGGTCGTGGTTGCACGGTCCACCCCTTTGATCAGCTCTAAGTTATTACGGCGAATGGTATCCAATGCCAAATACCCTTGTACGTTCACTGCCAACTGAGTTAAAAAATCAGTGTTTTTTTGACGTACATAAAACAACATCTCTTCTTTAATAATACGCGCTTTTTCAGGATCAGTCGCTTCTATGGCATAGACTTTTTGCTCTAACTGCTCATCAATTTTTTTGCCCACATAGACATACTGGCGTATGGACTGCATGAGCTCCCACATATTGACTTTTTCTTGTTCAATCATCGCATTGTCTTTTAGGAGCTCATCTTTACCATTATAAAGACTGGTAACGACCGCATTGATATGCGATTGGGCAGATTCGTATTGGCGAAAATAATCTTGGACTTTATTCCCAAAAGGGATGAGACCAAACAGTTTACGTGAGCTGGTTAGCTCTTTTTTACTGGGGTCTAAGTCTTCGACGATACCGCGCAGCTCTGTTAAAGACTTAGCAATAGGGGAGTTGTCAAACAGGCTATCATTGAGACTTTTTGCGGGCAAATCGAGCATACGGTTAGAGACCTGCGCCGATTCGCGAATCTCTTTTGTTCCTAAGTTATGGATAGATTGGACGTTTTGCTGAAACTCAGGACTGTGCACAGAGTTGGTAATCACATGATCGACAAACGCATCAACTTTGGCATCAAGCTCTGGAATCTGACTTTCATCCAACTTGACCATTTGATCTGCTTCACTTTTTTGTACTTCTTTCACAGGTTCAGGAGCGGTCAAAGAGATACTGGGCGTATTCGTGTTTTCTGGTGGCGTCAATGCTTGCATGAAGATTCCTATATTGTCTAAAAAGGGCGGAAATTTAGGATCAATGACTAAAAAAGTAAGTCGCAAAATAAGTTAGCAGACGGTAGAAACTTACGATGGACTTCATTGTTTTTATTAAAATTATATTTAAAAGTCACAGAGCAGACCTTTAGATTAACGGGTAATAAAAAGGTTGAGAAGATGGGTTTTGTAAATTAGCGTGGACTTATTATGTTCAAAAATAACTATTTACAGCACTAAATGGTAAAAAACCATCAATATCCCGCAGCATATTGATGGTTAAGATTATAAGTATCTGTACAGAATATCTAAATCGACTCACTAACAGCCACAACTAATGAGTAATCTGGTCAATAGATTACTTTTTCTTAGTTGGCCCAAGCAGCATACCCATTTGACGACCTTCCATCTTAGGGTACTGTTCGACGTTTGAGATATCAGCGGTGTCTTCAATGATACGATCAAGTTGTTTGCGGCCAATATCTTGGTGCGCCATTTCACGTCCACGGAAGCGAATGCTAATTTTAACTTTGTCTTGATCTTCCAAGAAGCTCACGATTTTTCTCAGTTTTACCTGATAATCGGCTTCTTCGGTACTAGGGCGTAGCTTCATCTCTTTGAGCTGAGTCTGCTTTTGGTTCTTTTTAGCTTCTTTTGCCTTTTGCTTTTGATCATAGAGGAAATGTTTATAATCCATGATTTTGCATACTGGAGGCTTGGCTTCAGGAACTAATTCGACCAAATCTAGATTTTCATCACGTGCCGCTTTCATCGCGGTTTCGATATCGACCACGCCCATTTGCTCACCGTCTTCTTTAACGAGACGGACTTCTTTGACATTGATATCTTCGTTGATGTTCAAACGGTTGGACTGTTTAATAGGTATTACTCCTCATCTGTTTTTGGGGTCTGTCGGCCTTTTTTACTGACAGCGGTCTGTACTAATGTAATAAATTCAGAAACACTCATCACGCCAAGGTTTTCACCTTCACGGGTTCGGACGTTGACACTGCCCGATTCGACTTCTTTATCCCCTAATACTAGCATATAGGGAATACGTTCTAATGTTTTCTCTCGTATCTTAAATCCAATCTTTTCGTTACGCAAGTCACTAACCGCGCGAATACCTGCATTTTTTAACTCACTGACCACATTTTCGCAGGCATCGCCTTGTTTATCAGTGATGTTCATGACTGCCACTTGTTGCGGCGCAAGCCATACTGGCATCCAACCTGCATAGTTTTCAATGAGTATACCGATGAAGCGCTCGAATGAACCTAAGATCGCACGGTGCAACATAATAGGCACTTCGCGCTCATTTTGTTCATTCACAAATTCGGCATCCAGACGTTCAGGCATATTAGGGTCAACTTGAATGGTACCGCACTGCCAAACACGTCCTAAAGAGTCTTTTAGACTAAATTCAATCTTCGGGCCATAGAACGCGCCTTCTCCTGGAAGGTACTCCCAATCAAGCCCTGAGCTATCAAGCGCATCTGCCAGTGCTTTTTCAGCAAAATCCCACGACTCATCGCTACCGACACGCTTTTCAGGACGTGTTGAGAGTTTCATAATGATGTTATCAAAGCCAAAATCTTCATAAACCGCAAGGGTGAGCTTAATAAAGTCTGCCACTTCCTGCTGAATTTGTGATTGAGTACAGAAAATATGCGCATCATCTTGGGTAAATCCGCGCACTCGCATCAAGCCATGCAGGGAGCCTGATGGTTCGTTACGATGACATGAGCCAAACTCTGCCATACGCAACGGCAAGTCACGATAAGACTTTAGGCCTTGATTGAACACTTGCACGTGGCAAGGGCAGTTCATCGGTTTCACCGCATAATCACGGTTTTCACTGGCAGTGGTGAACATGTTGGTTGCATAGTTGCCCCAATGGCCAGAACGCTCCCATAAGCTGCGATCCACGATTTGTGGCGTTTTGATCTCTTCATAGCCATTATCATATTGTACTTTACGCATATACTGCTCAAGTACTTGATAAATCGTCCAACCGTTTGCGTGCCAAAATACCATACCTGGTGCTTGTTCTTGCATGTGAAACAGATTGAGTGCCTTACCAATCTTACGATGGTCACGTTTCTCTGCTTCTTCAATACGCTGAATATAAGCTTTTAAATCTTTTTTATCGGCCCATGCGGTACCATAAATACGTTGTAGCTGCTCGTTTTTGGCATCACCGCGCCAATAAGCACCAGACATTTTGGTCAATTTGAACACTTTTAAGAATCGTGTGTTTGGTACGTGCGGGCCACGGCACATATCGACATATTCTTGATGATGATAAAGGCCAAAGGCTTCTTCGCCCGGCATGTCATTAATCAATTTAAGCTTATAGTCTTCACCACGTGACTGAAATATTTCAATCGCTTCATCGCGCGGCGTCATTTTTTTAATCACGTCATAATCTTGCTTGATCAGCGCCATCATGCGTTTTTCGATTTTTTCCATGTGATCAGGGGTAAAAGGTGTCTCACTAAAAATGTCGTAATAAAAGCCGTCATCAATGACAGGGCCAATCACCATTTTTACATCAGGATACAGCTGTTTGACGGCATGCCCCAACAAATGGGCACACGAATGACGAATGATATCCACGCCATCAGCGTCTTTTGGTGTCACGATTTCAACGTTAGCATCAGCAACAATAGGGTCATGCGCATCTACCAAATGACCGTCCACACGTCCAGCGACCGTTGCTTTAGCTAGTCCTGCCCCAATACTCTGCGCCACTTCCATGACTGTTGTATTGCCTTCGAAGTTTTTTACGCTACCATCGGGTAAAGTAATCGCTACCATAATCTATTCACCTGTTTTTGGGTCCGTTGGCAGTGATGACTGCAACCATCAATCATATAACCGTGAGACCACATCATTTATATTCAATCATTGTGAGACGTGATAAAACTATATACGCATCTTTTCTGCTCTAAGATAATTTATATATCGTCTTAAAAACCAAGCATGGATAATACCTGACTGGCTCACAATAAGGAGCAGTATTTTACCTATATAGAAGAAACTCAATAGTAGAGCAGAGAAACCACACTATGTAAGCAACTATTATAGCAAAAACTGTCTATAAACACTAGATAGCAAGGGATTCACCCGCCGTAAACCCCAGCCAGACGGAAAAAGAATACCAAGCCTACCGACGACCTTAGCTAGATAGTATGATTCATTGTTCTTGTACCTATATAGAGTTAATAAGCAGTAAATCAATAATTAATTAAATAACCCCTTGACCCCACATTAAAACCACGTATAATGCCACCCAGTCGGAAGGGAGCTGCATTAAGAAACATAGATCAGATCTATGGAAGATAAAACAGCGAGTCTAGATTTAACCCAACTCTTCATAGCAAGAAAAAAGTTAAAACTAAATAAAAAATACTTCTTGACTTGATAAAAAAAGCGTCTATAATACGCACCTCATTAAGGGAAGCGGTTAATAAGAAGGGTGATTAATCATCCATAATTAACAAGCTAACTTATTGAAACAAATTAAAAAAAGAAGTTGACAGCGTATTAAAACATGATATGATAGTCAGCTCGCTAATTAGCAATAACCACATTGGATATTGAGTATAATTAGTCAGAGATACCTAATACTGGACGACAGTATCAGACATTATTTAAAAGCATAACTAAAGAACAACTTGTGTGGATTTTTGCTGATTCAGAATGCTAAAAAATAAAGTTGGTTTTCTTCTCTTTTCGGGAAGATGATTAACTATAAAAATTATCATTTAAGACAGCAGAAAAACTCAAAGTTAATTCATTACGAACATAATTTTTAGCGATTTTGCCAGATTAAATGAGCCAAGTTTAGAAGCTTCTTTAAAGAGCTTCATAGCAAGATTAAACTGAAGAGTTTGATCATGGCTCAGATTGAACGCTGGCGGCAGGCTTAACACATGCAAGTCGAGCGGAAACGATACCAG
>NZ_QQAI01000025.1:0-27918 GCF_021023115.1 Psychrobacter sp. CCUG 69069 | reverse complement strand
ATGAGTACATTCATTATTACAACCATGAGCGTATTCAATTGAAACTAAAAGGACTGAGCCCTGTACAGTACAGAACTCAGTCCTTGGGGTAAACTAAACCGTCCAAGTTTCGGGGGTCAGTTCAATTAAAAAGGGCTTTTTCTATCAACTATCGATTCATTACATCGCTGGTAACGGTGGCGGTGTTGAACCAGACGTCTTGATATCATTTTTTGATAAGTTTACTTCGTTATGCTGATAAACTCTTGGTGGCCGAGGGTCTTCACCTGCTAGGATATCTTGCAGTTGATCTCGATCAATGGTTTCCCACTTCATCAAGGCATCAACCATCGCATGCATTTTTTCTTGATTGCCTTCGATCAATTCACGGGCAATATCATACTGCTCTTCTAGCATACGGCGTACTTCTTCATCGACCTTTTGTTGAGTGGCTTCTGAAATCGTACGGCTACTAGAACCAAAGTAACCTTGCGAGCTGTCATCATCCTCATACACCATGATACCAAGCGCATCTGACATCCCATATTTAGTGACCATTGCGCGTGCCATTTTAGTCGCACGTTCAAAGTCATTAGAGGCACCCGTTGACATTTGATTGATAAAGACCTCTTCAGCAATACGACCGCCAAACAAAATAGCGATATCGCTCAGCATTTTTGTCTTATACATGCTTGTTTGGTCGTGTTCTGGCAGCTGCCAGGTGACACCAAGGGCAAAACCACGAGGCATAATCGTGACTTTATGCACAGGATCTGTACCCGGTAGCAACTCAGCCACTAAGGCATGACCGGCTTCATGATAAGCGGTTGCACGGCGCTCTTCTTCGCGTATCACCATAGATTTACGCTCAGGACCCATATACAGCTTATCTTTCGCATCTTCAAAGTCATTCATATCGACGCTAGTCTTGTTACGACGGGCAGCAAACAGCGCCGCTTCGTTGACCAAGTTAGCAAGCTGGGCACCACTAAAGCCAGGCGTACCACGGGCAAGAGAGCCTGCATCGACAGCAATGGTATTTGGCAGTTTTTTCAAATGCACTTTTAAGATCTGCTCGCGACCTTTGATATCTGGCAAACCCACTTGTACCTGACGGTCAAAACGACCTGGACGTAACAACGCCTTATCAAGCACGTCAGCACGGTTGGTGGCAGCAATAACGATCACCCCTTCATTGCCTTCAAAACCATCCATTTCCACCAACAACTGGTTCAAGGTCTGCTCACGCTCATCATTACCGCCGCCCATACCAGAACCACGGTGACGTCCGACCGCATCAATCTCATCAATAAAGATGATGCAAGGCGCGCTTTTCTTCGCTTGTTCAAACATGTCACGGACACGTGAGGCACCGACACCAACGAACATCTCAACAAAGTCAGAACCTGAGATTGAGAAGAAAGGCACCTTAGCTTCACCCGCAATGGCTCTTGCCAATAGCGTTTTACCTGTACCCGGTGGACCGACCATCAAGATACCGCGAGGAATCGTTGCCCCAAGTTTGGTAAACTTATCTGGGTCGCGTAAGAAATCGACCACTTCGACCACTTCTTCTTTGGCTTCTTCACAGCCAGCCACGTCTTCAAAATTGACGTTGATTTGATCTTCAGTTAGCATTTTGGCTTTTGATTTACCAAAGCTCATAGGGCCGCCGCCTTTACCGCCAGCACCACCTTGCATATTACGCATAAAGAATAAAAACAAACCAATAATCAAGAGTATTGGGAAACTGGCTATCAGTAATTGCATCAATACGCTTTGACGCTTTGGTGCAGTCCCTTGGACTTCGACTTGGTTCTCACGCAGCATTGGCATCAGCTCATCATCTGACACAGCTGGTCTAATGGTCTCAAAAGAGGAGCCATTTTTCTTCTCGCCGGTGATCTGCTCGCCATCGATTTCAACACTGGCTACTTGGTTTTCTGACACAGCGGTCACAAACTCAGAGTAGTTAAGGCTATCCGGCTCAGATGACTGATCAAAACCGCTAAACACCAGCACTAAAACGCCGATTACCACCAGCCACAATAAGGTATTTTTTACCATGTCGCTCACTAGTTATTCCCATCCCTTACTTATTGGTGTGTTTACTAAACACGTGACGTCTATAAACGCATTGCTCATCTTACTAAATATCCTGATATCAAAACTTCTGACTCAGACTTGTACAACAAAAATGTTGCAATAGATCTAACTTAATAAAAAACGAGCACATTAAGCGTTTATTATCAGACGACTTTGCCTAAAACGTATGCTTAAAACAAAGTTAATATACCATGATATGTGGTGCTGACCTGCATAATTCAAGCAAGTTTCGCTTTTATTCAGTTAACGATTGTAGCGCTTTTCATTTTCTAATTAGGGTACTTTATGGTGGTTCAATATTGCACTTACAAGACCAGTAACTCATTGATGTTAAAACTATTTAATAGCAACCCAAAACATCTCTTTCGAACGTGGCCGTGACGCGCCAGGTTTAATACTACGAATTTTACTAAAATCATGCTGCATCTGCTTGCGTAATTCTTGTGTACCTTCCCCTTGAAACACTTTCATAATAAGCGCGCCACCTTCTGGTAAGGTTGCCAAAGCAAAGTCCACTGCCAGCTCGCACAAGTACATCATGCGTGGCTGATCGATAGCGCTATTGCCCGCCGTATTGGGCGCCATGTCGGAGAGCACCACATCGACTTGTCTGTCGCCAACCTCGGCCATAATCGACTCAAACACTTCTGTTTCGCGAAAATCGCCTTGAATAAAGGTGACATCGGCAAGCGCATCCATAGGTAGAATATCAGAAGCAATCAAAATCCCTTTTTCACCCACCAGTTGGCTGGCTACTTGCGACCAACTCCCGGGAGCGCTGCCTAAATCTACGACCGTCATGCCTTTTTTGATAAGATTGGTTTTTTCATTAATTTCTAATAGCTTATAAGCCGCACGAGCACGGTAGCCGTCTTTTTGGGCCTTTTGCACATAATGATCGTCAATATGCTCTTTCATCCAAGCACTACTGCTTTTTGACAATTTTTTGTTTTCAATACGCGTGGCCAAAATACCTGCTCCTCTCACTTTGCAAAACACGAATACACACCTGTTAAATCGCTACTACACTTTAGAAATATTTTCCGTAGGAGTGCGATTCTTGTAGATAGGTGTTCAATCAGGCTATTAATTTGTTTTATGGTCTTAAACTGACCAAATCTATTGGTTAAAACACTGTTTTATAAGACAGTAGCGTTTATAATGTGACTAAACATTCAGTTTAACATTTTCATCACGTAAAATCGTGCAAAATCCTGCTGATCTCATGCAAGATGACCGCAGATTATCTATAATGGTCATTAACTGCTCTCAATAGCACTGTCTTTTACTTTTATCAACACTTAGGAATTCTATGGAACTCGATAACGCTACAATTAAACGCCTAAGAGGCATTGGTCACGAGCTAAAACCGATTGTCATGATTGGCAACAAAGGCGTGACCCCAACCATCATTGAGGAGATTGATCGTGCTTTATCAGATCATGAACTCATAAAAGTGAAGCTGCCTGCGGGCACAAAAGAAGAGCGTGATGTCATCGGTGCTGAGCTTGCTGCGGCTGCAAATGCCTCTTTGGTTCATTCTATTGGCCGCATGGCACTGTTGCTACGTCAAAACCCAAACGCCAATCCAAAGCTGTCTAACTTAGCACGTCACGCGCAGTAGTTCGTAGTGATAAGCGTATTGTTAATCACGGTAGCTGCTTATATCATAAGCAAATAGTGATGATAAAACCTAAAAGCCGCGATGCAACTTGCTCGCGGCTTTTATATTGCCTACTTGTCATGGACTGCCTTGTTTTTTAGTATTGAATCACATGACAAGTAACCTTTTCTCTCGTTATTGTTATCTTTGAGTCTTATCCGCTTATGAGCCAAATCTTTCCCCTCTGCATCGCCACTGAGACGATAGGCAGTGATGCCCAACAGCTGGGGTCATCCATAGAGGACTTAAAACGTATCTGTGTTCGGGTCAGTGCTCATGTTGTGCGACAGCCCGCATTACATTTACAGCTAACCTATCACGTCACCCTACCAAGCCAGTCTTTGGCCAATCAACTCACCTGGCCGACATGGCAAGCCGCAAAAGTCGGCTTTTTTGACTACTTATGGGAAGACACCTGCCTTGAGTGCTTTATCGCGGGTAGCTTACTGGGCAACGACGGCGTTGCTTGTGCTGTCAGTACAGAGTCTTACATTGAAATGAACGCCAGCCCAGATGGACGTTATGCCCTTTATCAGTTTGAGCGCTATCGTCACCCTGCGGCCTTACCGCCAACACCTTTGTATCAAACAGATGGCCGCACGCTTGCACGTATTGATTGGATCGACGACGTTGAATTGCCTTTATATAGCGAACCACCAACCGCCTCTAAGCTTGTAAGCTACAAGCGACGTATTGGTCTGCCTTTGACCCAACTACCCAATCAACAGTACGCTATCGCAAATACTACAATTGAGCACATACATCCTTGCGTAATCTTGAAATTTGGTAAGACAACTTTGTATTTTGCCCCAAGCCATGCCTCGCCGCCTGACTTTCACAATCGCCAGCACTGGTCAAAATTTAAGCTATAACCTCATGGGGTGACATACCTGCTCTAAATAATGACCAAAACGAAGCACATGAGCCAATCAAAGCCCTTTTTTTGATGAAATCTCAAAATCTAGCACACAAAAAAAACCAGCAATGTCATAAAGAGCATTACTGGGTTTGGAGAAAACTGTTCGCTTAGTTTTTCTAACGGATGTTTATTTATCCGCCATTGCAAGGTAGATACCACGGTCTGAGGCATCATCTACGTACTGCGAATCACGCCACGTGGTGTAACTATGTACCCCACTGTACGGGCTAATGCTGTTTTGACGGAAGTCAGATACCCAGCCATTACCATCAAAGATTTGAATGTGACCATGTGGACGGTTTGAGCTACGATCATAAACCACAACGTCACCCACTTGAGGGGCCATATCATTACTAATTTTAGTAAAGCCTGCTTGGGCAAGGGTGCCGCGCGAGGCGTACTGATAAGCTGAAGGATTAGGAGTAAACTCGTAACCGGCTGATTGTAGCGCTTTACGGACGTAGCGGGCACAGTAGCCAGAGCTTCTAGACAGCGCCACTCGTGAGGCACGTGCTGCTGCAATAGCAGGCGCAGAGTTACTATCAGGCACACGGCTGGCTTGCTGCTGACGTTGCTCATAAGATAAGCGACTGGTTAGTGACGCAAGCTGATATTCTTTTTGCTTGGCGTGGGCGCTTAAATTGTCAATGGCTTGACTGATCTCATCGTTACTATACACATGAGCGCCACTATTGGTGCTATAGATGTTGCGACTAGAACCGTAGTTCGCAGAAGTAGAAATATTTGTGATGGTATGACTCAAGGTATTATTTGGTTGTAAAGTCGTTTCGGCAGCACCACTCGTCTGTGCGATACCCATTCCCAATACTGACAAAATTAATAAAGCTTGTTTCATAAATTTACTACCTATTGTTAATACAAGAGCGCTCGTCATCCATGACAAAGCATCAATTAATTTAGAGGATATAATCATCAAACAAACATGATAAAATCCTTGTTACAACAGTTCGCTCTCTCTACAGAGTGACTAGTGCCAGTATCATCGTGCGTCTAGTCAACTGCCCCATAAATCGTTTGCTATATGTCGCTTTTCGCATGCCTGTTCTAAGTATCGAGTTTGTCACCTATTAGATGAGTCATTACGATGTCAAAAAAACAGCCTAATCGGCTTGCCCAGCTTATAGATCATCAAGCTTTTGCTGGTAGCGCACTACCTCAAACACTTGCTGATAACATGCGGCTATATATAGAAGCGACCAATGAAGTAAAAGAGCTATTGGTAGATTGTCTACCTGAGGAAATCCTCAATACCTGTTGGGTCGTAGGCTTAACCTCTGAGCAGTTAACACTCAGTGTCGGTTCGATGACTGCTGCGAATCACATCCGCTATTTACAAAGCGCTTATTTGCAAGTGTTAACAGAGCAGTCAATTACATTTAAACAACTCAAGCAAATTCGCGTCGTCGTAGCGAGAACATCGGCTGATAATTATTCATCTAAACAATCAACAGCGTTATCAGCAAGCTTATCGAAGCCTTGTAAAGCCAATGAAAATCAGGCCCTTAGCCAAAACACAAAGCGGACTATATCACAGGCCGCAGAGCATGTCACCACTGACGAAAACCTCAAAAAAGCCCTTTTGCGCTTGGTCAATCATTAGAAAACTTCGTATTACTATGTAAAGTTATGTAATTAAAAACCCAAAATGGCGCTACCAACGCTGGGTTTTTGTAATAGCGCAAACAAAAAAATCATCTGTGGGTGCCATTCATATCATGAACAGCACCCACAGATGATTTATAAATCGCCTACAGCTTTTATACTCTCTACCCTAACGCATGATGGTTAAGATTAACTAAACAATATATTCATAATATTGAATATTATGAGAATGTAATTATCGCCTGATTATGTAATATTGCGTAAATGTTTCGATACTTCCTGTATATTCCTGTATTTATCCCTCAACAGCCAAACCTTCCATAGGCAAATACTGAATCGGACAGGTTACATTGTCATCAAAAGTTACAATTTCAAAATTATCAGGGTCAGATAATATCTCACGCACCAATAAATTATTTAAGGCATGTCCAGATTTGTAAGCGTTAAAACGGCCTAAAATTGGATAACCAATCAGATATAAATCTCCTAGCGCATCTAAAATTTTATGACGAACGAACTCATCGTTGAAACGCAAGCCCTCTTCGTTAAGAATATTGGCTTCATCGATGACGATAGCATTGTCCATACTGCCACCTAACGCTAAATTATTCTGACGTAAGGCTTCAATATCGCGTAAAAAACCGAAAGTACGAGCGGAACTCAACTGTTCAATAAAATTTTGCGTCGAGAACTGTAATTGGGCGTGTTGAAAGTTTTTATCGATGGCCGGATGAGTAAAATCAATTTCGAAATTCAACTCAAACCCTTCGTAAGGGCGCAGTTCTGCCCATTTATCCTCTACTTTTACACGTACTGGTCGTACAATTTTTATAAACTTTTTTAAGGCATCCTGTTCACAGAACCCTGCGTCAAGTAACAGCGCAACAAACGGTGCAGCACTACCATCCATAATAGGGATCTCTGACGCCGATACTCGAATCAAGAGGTTGTCTACTCCAAGTCCGGCAATTGCACTGAGTAGATGCTCAACCGTACCAACACGTGTGCCGCCAAACACTAGGTTTGATGACATCATAGTGTCTTGTACTAAAAAGGCACTGGCTGGAATAGGCTTACTGCCTTCGATATCGGAGCGCTCGAAGACAATACCCGTATCAACGGGCTGCGGATGAAACTCTAAGTCAACAGGCTGACCACTATGAAGACCAATACCTGTAACAGCTATCGCAGTTTTTATGGTTCTTTGGTTCATGGCTGTTTTCTCACATATTTTGTTACAATTGCCATAGTGTACCATTACCTACCCTTAGTTCGCCATAGTTAAAACTCAATAATTTTCTTATCTCCTTGATTGATAACACTTATCGCCTATAACCCTTGATATTTTTTACCTTTTATTAACCTAATAATCGCTATGTAAACAGCTAAATTTACGCAAATATTTACAATTCTAAGTTGCCTTACCCCATGACTTGTTACAAGTGGCAGTAGCGCCGCCTACATAACCAAACGCCTTGTCAGTATAAAACGGATCGATCGGGCACAAAAAAGCCAGCGACTCAGCGCTGGCTTTTTGCATGCAAAAACACCTCAAACCATTATTTATTCTGTTGGCGCTTGAGATAGTCTTGAATACTGTTGGTTTTCGTTTTAGGCTGCTCTTGAGGCGCACTTGGGCGTACCGTACTGTCTTGATACATCTGCGCTTGCGACTGCTTTTGACTGTTTAGCGCACTGGTATGCACATTCGGATCGACAGGCTGAGTACTGTTTACAGAAGGAACTGGCTGCTCCACTACTTCAGGCTCTTGACCCGCATTTTCATCTAACGTCAAACCAGTTGCGATCACGGTTACATGCAAGTCGTCACCCATTTTTTCATCGATCACAGAACCATAGAAAATATGAGCTTCATCGATATCAGTGATTTCTTCCACTATTGCACTGATTTTACTCATCTCATCCAATGATAAAGATTCAGAAGAAATCACGTTGACCAATAAGCCTTTAGCATTTTCTAAACGTAAATCGTCCAGTAGTGGTGATCTAATGGCTTTTTCAGTTGCTTGACGCGCACGATCATCACCGCTAGCACGACCAATACCCATCATTGCATGACCTTTGGCTGTCATCGCGGTACGAATGTCGTTAAAATCGATATTGATCATACCTTCACTAGCGATCGTCTCAGCAATGCCCTGAACGGCATGTAGCAACACATCATCTGCCTTTTTAAAAGCATCTTGCATAGAGATGTTGCCGTAGACACTCATTAATTTATCATTTGGAATAGTAATGATAGAGTCAACGAAGTTGGTCAACTGCTCGATACCAGCTTTAGCCGCTTTGATACGTTTACCACCTTCAAACTTAAATGGGGTGGTGACGACCGCGACTGTCAGTACTTCCATTTCTTTGGCAATACGAGCAACCACTGGGGCCGCACCAGTGCCCGTACCACCGCCCATGCCAGCAGTAATGAACACCATGTCTGAGTGTTCAAGCAAGGCGCGAATGGCTTCTTCTTCGCTTTCTGCTGCTTCACGTCCAACTTCTGGATTAGCACCTGCGCCTAGACCACGATTTGTTTTTGCGCCAAGTTGTAATTTATGCGGAGCGGTTAAACGATCAAGCGCTTGTTTATCCGTGTTAGCACAGACGAACGTTACACCTCTAATTCCTTGTTGTACCATATGTTCAACCGCATTACCGCCACCACCACCCACACCGAATACAGTGAAGCTCGCTTGGCCGTTATTTTGAAGCTGGTTATCATCTGGCATGGTGTATTTTGACATAAAAAAGATTCTCCAGTTGCAGATAGCGTAATGGTCGATACGTGGTAACGCACACATACGGCGCGCTATCGACACACTATATATAAATGTATTTAAATAAAACAGGACTATGGCTTAAATGATTCAGTGTAGACAAAATCTGTCGTTACCAATCAGGGTATTACTTCTAATATTACTTAATTTTTTGCTCAAACCATTTGAGCGTACATTGCAAGATTTACCTTTCTCAAGATTTACTTTCTAAAGATTTAGGTATCTAATGCCGCAAAACTACAGGATCTTTTTTAGCACGCTCGCAAACCGCTGTCCTGCACTTTGAAAAACACCCGTTACTCGATTTTTTTGAATCGCTTCAGGTTCACTTTTTTCACTACGGCGGAACTGCTCGCTTTGGCTGTATAATAGTGTACCAAATGCCGTCTGATAAGCACGATCATTGACCTGAATATTTAGCTGCTTAAATGACTCGTCATTGTCGAAATGGTTATAAGCACTGATTGCAGGGTGAGTATTGGTTAATACCATGGGCATTTTGAGCAATTTTTTAGCAAAAGGTATCATGCCTTTGATGACGCTACCGCCGCCAGTAAGCACGATACCTTTATCAATGTATCCTATCAGATCAGCGTCATGCAATTGACGGGCAACTTCCGTAAATATCTGGATATAACGGGCTTCAATAATACGTGCTAGGTTATAGACGCCAATATTGATCTCATCATTTGTGCCTTGGGGCTTAAATATAAAAAATGAGCTGGGATCAACACTGTTGACATCGACAGTGCCATGCGTCTTTTTCAGCTTTTCAGCTTCGATCATTGAGATACCAAAGTCGGCTGAGATATCCATCGTCACTTCATGGCTACCCGTCGCAATACAATGGGTAAAAATCAGCTTATTTTCTTTATAAACGCAAATACTGGTGGTACTGGCACCAATGTCTACCAAACAGACCCCTTGCTGGCGCTCGTCGCTCATTAAACTGTACTCGGCACTAGTCACCGCATCAAACACGATATGATCAATGCCAACATCACAGCTTTGCAATAGTTTTTGGATGTTTTGGCGGCTGGAGACAGGCATCATCATCATGTGATACATCACAGTGATGTTATGCGCCATCATTTCAATCGCATCATCCACCATAAAGTCTTGCTCATCGACATAGATACCTTGCTGGCAACAGTGCATCAAATAGTAATCCGATGACAGGTCACGTGACTTGGCATTGGACAACGCCTGCACCATGTCTTTGGCACGTACAACGTCATCTTCTACTCGCACATCGCCTGCACTGTTTTTGCTCGATAATTCAGGTGTTGCTAAGGTCAACCACACACTGTGGACGCGACAATTAGCCGTATCTTCTGCTTCTTGGATGGCTTGTTTGATAGCACCTTGCAGACGTTCACGATGTTTGATTTGACCTTGGTAAAAATCGCTGTTTTTGACTTGCCCTACGCCCAAAATACGAATGTCTTTTGCAGAGACAACATTGCCAATGACGACATAAACTGCCGTGGCACTTAGATGGACAACAACCAGATTTTCAGTATTTTTCATGGTACCAGACAAATTATTGCTAAACAGGAAGTCCGAAGAGCTCCCCATTAGATCATTAAAAAAAGCGCTATCAATACGCTATGATGTTGTACATTTACTATTGTGTGCTATCAAAACGGCGCCATCTAAAGCAAACGCTCATCAGTTTTGCAAGCTACTATCCATCGCCATCATGATTCATCACTCTGTGGCTGAGTCATATCCCAAGCGATCGTAAAACCGTTCTTATAACGCAAATCGACAGATTGTATCTCGTCCCGACGCTCTTTCAATTGGTTGCCGAGCAACTGACTTAAACTCAAGAGCTTTTGCGCCGTGTTTTCATTATCGACAATGACCCGTAAGCCATTATCGAAACGAATCAGCCACGTCATTCTTGGCGACAAAATAATGTCTTCAACTTGTACACCAAGTGGCGCGTACCAATCATTGACTTGCTGCATTTGCTGCATAATAACGGGTGCTTGCGTGATCTCCCCTTGCAAGGTAGCAAAGCGTTCTTGCGTTAGATCTTCACTGTCAGCTGGAACAAAAACGTTACCTTTTGCATCAACCAAACGCTCCGTCCCAAAATTAGCAACTGCTTGCTTGGGTAGTGCAGTCACCACGATACCGCGTTGCCAGTCACGAGAGACGCTCACTTGATCAACCCAAGCCAGTCCAGTCGTAATATCTCTTAATGCTTGCAAATCAGAGGTAAAAAAACTGCTTACCTTCTGCTGATCCATAACCTGTTGTAATGAGCGATATTGAGTAACTGTCAAGCCTTGATTGCTGACATGAATGGCGGCTGGAGGCGCATCACGTAACGCTTTACCACCCATTATCAATATTAGCACTAACAACCCTAACACCAGTACCATAAAAAAATATTTGACCGAAGTCGGTACTTGCAGCTTAGAGTTTGGGCGACGGGTTTTATCACTCATCAAGTCAGTTACCTCGTTGACAGTTTGAGCCATAACGACCTTTGTCCCTGTATTTGCATAGAAATAATCATGCTATTTATTGATGTAAGTCTGCATATCTTGCAGAGGCCCATTAAATCTCGCGCGTTAAAACGTTTTAAAAACAAGGCGGTGCTGCTGGTTTGGCCTTTTTGCGGCTTGGTCATAACTGCAAACCGTCTCTAAACATTGATATTCATCGTACCTGTCGAATAGAAAACACAAATAGGAAACGCCAACAGAACACGACGGACGACCAACGTATCGCCTTAATATGACTATATATTAGCAAAATCGTTAGATAAAACGATTTATTTCGTGTCATTACTCTCATTTAAACGTAACATTTTTCTTAATTAACACAGCACACATAAGCTGTAGCGATAGAAACTATACATATCACGAGCATAGACCAATAATTACAATATTAACGTATTTTATGGTCAAACAATAGCCTAACCCTGCCTAGTGACAATGAATTTACACAAGTTTACACGACGCTGTGGTATAGCAGCCCTAGTGACACATTGCCTTGCTCTTACTCATTGTGATTTACTCACTATCAACACAGCTTGGCGGTGAGTATTTGACTATCTATTAATGTGCTGCTTATTAATGGGCTGCATGTAGAAAGCCACTATAATGTCTGCGCTAAAATGTGCCAGCACAACGCATCAAAGTCCATACCTCGAGCCTTAGCCGCCATCGGTACTAGGCTATGACTGGTCATACCGGGTACCGTGTTGATTTCGAGTAACCAAAAATTGCCTGCTTCATCTTGCATGGCGTCAATACGCCCCCATCCTTTTGCATCAACGGCTCGAAAGGCAGCAAGGCTTAACGCCTGCAAATGTTTTTCCTCAGCATCACTCAACCCGCACGGGATATAGTAGCTGGTATCGTTACGATTGTATTTGGCTTCAAAATCATAAAAATTTGTGATGTCAGCAGGCTCAAGACGGATGATGGGGTACGCCTCATCATCGATAATCACAATCGTAAACTCACGGCCAGTTATCCAGCGCTCCGCCATCACTTCATCACCGCACTGCACTGCAGTGGCATAGGCAGCAGGAAGCTCGTCGAGATTGTTAACCTTCGTCATGCCAATACTAGACCCTTCATGAACCGGCTTAATGATCAGCGGCAGCCCTAGCATATTGACCACTTGCTGCCAGTCAGTATCCGCCGTTAGCAACGAAAATGGGGCCGTTGCTAAGCCGCAGCCTTGCCATAGCTGCTTGGTGCGTACCTTGTCCATGCCGAGTGCTGATGCCAAGATACCTGAACCGGTCTGCGGAATCTCAAACCATTGCAGGACACCCTGTAACAAACCGTCTTCGCCGCCACGACCATGTAAGACATTAAACACGCGATCATACGCCCGTAGCTCAGTAATATCTTGGTGCTTAGGATCGAAATGCGTTGCATCGACGCCTTGGTTTTGTAGTGCTTGCAATACTGCCGCCCCACTGTCTAAAGACACACTACGCTCATTACTACTACCGCCATAGACGACAGCTACTTTACCAAAGCAGCTAGCATCCTTTACGTGACTGCTCGTGTTATCTAACTTTGTATTTTCTTGCGCGTTATTCGTCGTCATGAGGATCGTTCCTAAAAGTTTTTTAACTTACTGGATATAAAGGTTGTTAGCAGCCAAATCGACAGCGATTTGCCCCACATTCCCCGCACCTTGGGTGATAAGCATGTCATTGGCTTTTAATAATCGCTGCATAACAGGTGCCAGATTGTTTTTATCAATAATCGTTGGTTCAACTTCACCGCGCAAACGAATACTACGGGCTAGTGATTTGGTATCCGCGCCTGTAATCGGACTTTCTCCTGCTGAATATACCTCTAATAGTAATAGCTCATCAACGCTAGAAAGCACCTCAACAAAATCATCATAGCAATCACGCGTACGGCTGTAACGATGGGGCTGAAACAGCATGACTAAACGACGATCAGGGAAGCTCTGGCGCGCCGCCTTGATGGTGGCAGCGACTTCTTTTGGATGATGACCATAATCATCAATTAACAAAACGTTGCCATCATCAATATCTACAGACGCATGCTGCTCAAAGCGGCGGCCAACCCCTTCAAATTTTTGCAGAGCGCGTTTAATCGCCTCATCATCTACCCCTTCATCGGTCGCCATGGTGATAGCAGCAAGGGCATTATAGACATTGTGAGTCCCTGGTATGTTTAGCGTCAAACGTAAGGGATCACGGTCACGGCGCAATACCGTAAAGTGCGTCTTAGTACCTTCCGTGACCAAATCGACGGCTTGGACATCATTGAACGGCTCAAGTCCAAAAGTGAGGACTGGGCGGCCAATATCATCAATCATCGCATATAATTCTGGATCATCACCGCACACGACTGCCAAGCCATAAAACGGCATATTGTGTAAAAACTGAATGTAAGCCGCTTTTAATTTCTCAAAGCTGTTGCCATAAGTTTCCATATGGTCTTGATCGATGTTGGTCACAATCGCTGCCATCGGACGCAGCGATAAAAAAGATGCGTCAGATTCATCCGCTTCTGCCACCAAAAAACGACTACTACCCAGCGCGGCATTTTTGCCAGAGGCGTTCAACTTACCGCCAATCACATACGTCGGATCAAGCTGCCCTTCTGCCATCATCGTGGTCAGCAAACTGGTCGTTGTGGTCTTACCATGCGCACCAGCAATTGCAATACCATGACGATAGCGCATCAACTCACCCAGCATATCCGCGCGGCGTACCACTGGCAGGCGTGCCTCAAGTGCGGCTTTTACTTCTGGGTTGCTACGATCAATCGCTGACGATACAACAATGACATCCGCATGGGCGATGTTTTTAGAGTCGTGACCAATCGATATTTTAATGCCAATCTGCTGTAGACGCTGAGTAACCAAGCTGTCAGCGATGTCAGAACCACTTACTTGATAGCCTTGGTTGTTCATGACTTCCGCGATACCGCACATCCCCGATCCACCAATACCGATAAAATGCAGATGCTGAATACGGCGCATCTCTGGTATTTCAATTAAACGCTTGGGTAGAGCTTTCGCAGAGGTAGACATAGAATTTCTCGTTATTAAAGACGAATAAGTTAAAGACGAATAAGTTAAAGGCGAATAAGTTAAAGGCGAATAAGTTAAAGGCGAATAAAATTTAGTGCATCAAAATAATGTGTTATATGAGCTATAGGAATCACCAGCTCTAAAATATAAGCTAAAGAGTTTGCCAAATAATATCAGCAACTTGCATACTGGCACGCCGATTGGCAAGGGCATGACCTTTTTTTGCCATCTCTAAGCAAGTACGGCGATCAAGGGCAGCAAGCTCCTGACTTAAGCGCTGAGCTGTCAACTCTGCCTGCGGTAATAAAATCGCCGCCTCGTGCGACGTTAAAGTGCGGGCGTTGGCGGTTTGATGGTCATCAACCGCATGCGGCAGTGGTACAAAAATAGCGGCAATACCCACATTTTGAATTTCGGTGACCGTCAACGCACCAGCGCGGCAAACAATAACATCCGCCCAATTATAAGCCGCAGCCATATCATCAATAAATGGCTGTACAGTGAACTGATGAGCACTTAAATCTTCAGCAGCATAAGCCGCTTGCGTCGCTGTCTCGTTATTGCGTCCACACTGATGGCGTACTTCAAAAGGTCGCTCTAACAGCGCCAGCGCTTTTGGGACAGTATCATTTAATACTCGCGCACCAAGTGATCCACCCACGACTAGCAGCTTAAGTGGTGAGTCATCATTCACATCATAGCGTGCCACAGGCTCGACCACACCAGTAATGGCATTACGCACGGGGTTTCCTACTGTTTCCAGCTTTGCGCCTTGCTCACTGCTGGCAAAGGTATGCTCAAAAGCTTGCAACACCTTGGTTGCAATTTTGGATAGATAGCGATTACTCATCCCAGCAATGGCATTTTGCTCATGAATAACAAGCGGGGTTTTTGTCAAACGTGCCGCAATGCCGCCAGGTGCCGTCACATAACCACCAAAGCCAACGACCACATCGATCTGATTGCTGCGAATAATTTTGATGGTCGCCATCGCAGCTGACAACAAAGTCACCGGCAATTTTAGCAAACGCCCTACGCCCTTACCACGCAGCCCTTGCATATCAATAGCATGAAACTCATAGCCAGTCGGTTTAACCAGCCCGTTTTCCATGCCACTTGGCGTCCCTAACCAGTGGATAACCGCACCGCGCTGAGTCAGTTCTTCAGCAACTGCTAGGGCTGGAAACACATGCCCGCCTGTACCAGCAGCCATCATTAGTATATGCGGTGTTTTCATGAACGTCTGCCTATCTTTTCTTTATGTATATGAAGGACTTATTATCCTATAACCCGCTCAGTTATCGTCGGATAAGGACCCTGTAAAAGCCCGCATAGTATAGTGTAAATCGAGGGGCGATATATAGCACTTTATGCATCGTCAATAACAAAAATCCAAGCCGTGAGCAATCGCGGCTTGGCTTTAGTGAATACTGCAAAACAACCATCCCCACGTCATTTTCTAACAACGTTTTAAGAGGCGCGTTTTAACGATGTATCTTAGCACAACTGTTTTTTGCGCATTGTGTTCATCCCTTAGGGATAAATTACTCTAGTATTGCAGCTTGGCTCAAATCGCCAATTTATTCTCAATGGCCATGATAAAATCTGTCGCAATGTTTGTACCGCATTGATCGTCAATTTCACGTACACAAGTCGGACTGGTGACATTAATCTCAGTAATCCGGCCGCCGATTAGATCCAGACCAACAAACATCAGACCTTTCTCTTTTACAATGGGTGCGACCACTTCTGCCACTTGACGTTCGATGTCGGTCAATGGCATGGCCACGCCGCTACCACCAGCGGCAAGATTGCCACGCGTCTCGCCTTTGCTGGGAATACGCGCCAAGCTATAATCAATCACGACGCCATCGACAATTAACACGCGCTTATCGCCTTCTTTGATCTCAGGCAAATAACGCTGTGCCATAATTGGTAGCGTCTCAAGCTCCGTCAAAATCTCAAGTGTCACGCCGATATTGGGGCTATCAGCCGTTAAACGGAAGATACCTGTACCGCCCATACCATCTAGTGGCTTGACAATAACGTCCTGCTGCTCCTCGATAAACTGGCGAATGTGCGCCTGTTTACTGGTGACAATCGTCGGGCTCATATAATCGCTAAACCAAGTAGCAAATAGCTTCTCGTTGCAATCTCGTATCGCTTGTGGATCATTAACCACAAGCACACCTGCCGCTTTGGCGTGGTCAAGCAGGTAGGTTGCATAAATAAAACGCATGTCAAAGGGCGGATCTTTACGCATTAAAATCACGTCATAGTCGCTGACCGGACCTGTTGATACGTCGCCTAACGTATAAAAATATTGAGGATCACGCCTTACCGTAACAGGTTGCGTATCAACCATCAATTGGCCACGATCCAACCATAAATCATGAACCTGACAATAACCTAGCTGGTGTCCGCGATCTTGAGCGGCCCACATCATTGCAAGGCTAGTATCTTTTTTATAATTAACCCGCTCAATTGGGTCCATAATAATGAGGATGTTTAAGGATTTTTTTTGATTTTCTGCGCTCATGGTAAGGCTCACTTACGTTGTCCTATAAATAGATAAATACAAGCGACGCTATCGCAGCGTCTCGTTCTCTTAGCCAATAAAAGTATCGCCTATAAAACGTTCTATAACAAACTATACGCCATACTGCTCACGATAGTGCTGCATTTTTGCCAGCTGGGTAGCATCTTTATATTGACTGTTTTTATCTGCCAAATAGCTGATTAAATCATCGATATCGACTAAGGCGCGTACAGGAACTTGTAGTGTTGCAGCAAGCTCTTGAATAGCAGAATGCTCCGCCTGACCTTTTTCTTTACGGTCAAGGGCAACGATGATACCAGCAACGCTTGCCCCCGCTTGTTCTAAAATCTCGACCACTTCACGCATGGCCGTGCCTGCTGTAATAACATCATCAAGCACCCAAACCGCTTTGCCACTGACATCCGCCCCCACTAAATTACCGCCTTCACCATGGGTTTTGGCTTCTTTGCGATTGTAACCCCATTTGGCATTGATACCATGGTGAAGCCATAGTGCCTGCGCCGTTGCTGCCACAAATGGTATGCCCTTGTAAGCTGCGCCAAAGACAACCAGCTCTTGCTCATTACTGTCGCCATTTGTCGCCCTTATTTGCTCAGCTAGGGCATCCGCATAACCGCGCGCCAATAGCGATAACATCTCACCTGTGGCAAGCAGGCCTGCATTAAAAAAGTATGGGCTGATACGGCCAGACTTGAGTACAAACTCGCCAAACTTCAGCACTTGATTGTCCAAAGCCAGCTGAATAAAAGCATGAGAGGAAAAAGATGGGTTTTGAGCATGTTGAACGTTAGGCATTGTGGCTTTCCTATTAGCAAAAAGAAGGGCAAAAAATTTGCATTATTGTACGCATTACAGGTCAGCTTGACCAACCATTGATGTCATAATCTTGCATATTAGGATAACGAGTCAACAAACCACTGCGTGATGACACATTAAAATAACACTCTCCATCAGCCCGCACTTGTATGTCCCAGCCTAGATGATAAGCAGCCACAATAATATGCCCTGCAAAAACCCGTATCTGACGGTACGCATGGCGCTGTGATGGCTCAAGACCGATTTGACTGAGTAGATAGCTGCGTACGTGCTGACAGAGCTGCGCTGCGCTATAGCGCTCATTGATACTTTTGCGCGTACTACACTGCTTTAGTGCATGGACGGCGACGCTACACGCCATAATATCGGTAGCCAAGCTGCCCTCACCTGTCTCAAACTGCTGCGGCTGCAATATTACTTGCCAGTCATCTGCATACAGACTACTGAGTAGCTCGTCAGGATTATAACGTTTGGTCAATGCGCGCAGAGAAGTCGCCATGTTTTTAGTATTGATACCCGCACTGTTGATGGTTTTTGCTGGAGTATCGGTCTCGGTGAAGCCATAACGATGCAGTGTTGGATAAGCGCGAATCGCTGGTTGGATGTCTGACATGTCCAACAAGTTCATGTGGTTTAATGCCGATAATAGCGACTGCTCGCTATTATTGTGATAAAAGCTGGCTGGCAGTTCGACAAGCTTTGCTGCCCTTAACAGTGACAAATGCTCAGCCAAAGCTTCTGACGCAATCAATCCCCATTTAGACAAGCTGTCATCACAAGGCTGATAAAACCGCACTGAATGGCCATAAAGCCTACGCAATTGGCCATTTAGCCGCCGCGTCGGCTCTGGAATATCAGACAAAGACCTCGCTGGGTCTACAGGAGACTGATTGGGGTCAAAATTAGGATGTACAATTGCAGGCTGCTTATTATCAGACAAAATAGACGACTGCTTAGCACTGCCTTCTATAGGCTTACTCTCTACTGAGGTAAAGTCAGCACTGGGTAAGCGGTTATCAGAAGTAGAAGGCTGGGTCATGAAATCTCCATAGGCTATCAAATATAAAACCGATTAAATCGAACTGTCATCTGACTGCTGGTGCCGCAAAATATCAGCGTAACCGTCTTGCCAATCAGGATAATCCAGCCAAGCTAATGGAATGTTGCTGTGTAAACGCTTTCCTGTCACTGCTGTTTTTTTATGATCAATCTCAGGAGGCAGCTCGCCCACTTGCTTACTGAGCCAAGCCGTCAGCTCAAAAGTCGTGACTGGCATATAGTCAGTCGCCAGATAAATAGGTTTTGGTGCATCGCAAATCAATACATTGGTAATGATGTTGACCAAATCACAATCCATAATACGATTGCTCCAATGCGCGGCTGCCACTGGCTCTTTTTTTGGTTCTTTGACTTTACGCAAACGCATGAGGCGATCCGGTCCATAAATCCCACTCGGACGAATGACAATCGCTTTATCACCGAACCCTTGTTGCAAGGCTTGCTCTGCTTGTAGTATGACTTTTGAGGCCTCGCGTTCTGGTGTCATCGGCGCGGTATATTCATCAATCCATTCCCCATTATTTTGACCATAAACCCCCGTTGAGGAAATAAAAATAACACGCTCAAGCTGGGTCAGTTTATCGGAAAACTGTGTTAAGTGCTGATTGATGGCCAAATAGCTATTGTGATACCCACTGGTAGAATACTCATCAGGGGTCACAATGATCGCAATGTGCGTAAAATCTTGCAATTGCTCAGCCTTGAGTGTCACCGCATCGGCCTGCATAAAAGCGGCTTTGTCACTCACAGCGTACTGATGACGCTCACCCCGTGCCAGTCCCGTGACGTTTAAGCCATTCTGCGCAAGCTTATTGGTCACCGGTAAGCCGATGTCACCTTGTCCAATAATCAGGAATTTTTGAGTGCTCATAGTCCATCCTACCCTTTGCCAAACTTGTAAAAGCCAAACATCTAAAAATATCGTCTATAGGACAGCTGTATATCATCATTAGCGGCGAGGCGCTCTTGCCAATCGTAGGTAGTATTAATACGCAAGGCTTGTTTTTTATCAAAATCGTATTGTAGTCCTAAAGTCGATATCGGCTGCCAATAATGACCACGGACATCGGGTGCATCACTGCTGCCATGATACCAATATGGCAGTTGCAATTCAGCCTGCACGCGTAACTGATTGTTAATCTGATAACGACAACCTAGGTTTACCCCTGCTCCTACACGATAGCCTTTATTGAGACCACGTCCAGCTTGCGTCGTCCCTGATAACAAGGTATAGCATAGTTGTGGCGGCATCTCACCCGTGTTTTTTCTAGGCGTACCAAAAGCCCACGACCAACCCGTCTCATAACCCAAACTGCCCACTAAATGATCGGTGCCATCTTGCTGCGAGCCGTCATCAACGCGCGTGGCCTCGATAGTCGCCCCCCACGTTTTACCTTTTTTGGCAGAATTGACAGGATTAAAAGACCGACCACTTACCAACGTGAGGTTTTGCAAGACCACGCTTTTTGGTTGAGCGTGACGATGGCTTGCTTCGTCGTCTTTGTCATACAGACGCACAGTGACAGCGGCGCCTTCTAAATCGAAAAACTGGGGAAACCCTGCGGGACGGTCGAGAAAATCATGGTAGCCTGCCCGCACCCCAACATCGATATAATTATTATCGCCACGTTGGCCGATACCGACATGACCAAGTTGCAGCGGATGCCTGTCGATTGGATTGTTGTCCGATACCGCAATACGGCGCTGCAGTAAGGTTTGCCTGTCGCTTGACATACTTGAAATAGGATTAAGCCGTGCCGATTTGATTTCATGAAAAGTCTGCTTTGCACTATTGTGATAGCCTAACTGCTCACGCTGTTGTTTAACTGCATTAAGCTGGGCTTGGCGTAACGTGCTATCAGCAGGCGTATAGTTGGTGCGGGCGAGCAGACCTTCGTTATCGAGTAACTGCACGACATCTGATGGAATGACGACATAAGGCAGTTGGCTCAACAGATGTTGCTGCGGGCGTACCACGTCAATTAAGCGTGAAATCTCAGAGGCACAGTTATCAGTGGCAAAATAATAAGGCATCTCTAGACCTTTGGTTTCCCAAACATGACGCATGATTTGTTGCCCCTCACTTGGGGACAAATCCAATTGATACGTCCACGCATCACGCTCGTCATCTTGTAGGTATTTGGCGAGTTTTTCTGGATAAGGGTCAATTTCGATGGCGTTATCATAGCTACCAATCATAGATTTGATGGCATACACTACAAAGCTATCAGCGGGATCACCGCCCACTGTGTAATTGAGGGCATAAGCATGATGAATTTGACTCGGATCAGCCGCGCTTGCTTTTGAGTCGATACGTAATAACGTATGAGCGAAAGCAGAGGTAGGATTGTCCAAATACTCTTGCGCAAACATAATAGACAGCTGCTCAGGGGCGAGCTTCTCAATCCATTCATCAAACTCAGGACAGTCAGCCATCAGATCGCTCTCAGAAATGTTCAACGTTTCGCTCAGCCAATGTACGCGCGCTGGAAAACGGCACAGTACCGAATTGCTGTTTTGAGAGCGACTGTTTAGAGAGCTACTATCACCTGTTTGAGCCGTATTGTGCGCCGTGATTGTCAGCTCGTCCGCGAGGGCAACAAGCATCGCATCAAGCTCTGCGCCTGAATCTTGCTGACCATTTTTACTTAAAAAAAAGTTGGCGTCATCAACGACACTGACACCTTTATTTTTACCCAAGAAGCCTTTTTGGTCATCAAAGAAATACAATAAACGCCGCCACGTTGTATGCTGTGCCAGATTTTCTGTTTTTACCTGTTCACGCCAGTTGGCCAATAACTCTTCAGCCTGACTTTTTTGTCTGGCTTGAGCATTTTGCCCCTCTGAAATCTCTGTTTGAACACGAGGGTATGCTGCGGTATTAGCAGTCTCATCTACCACGGCACTATTTGACATAGGTGCTAATTCCCCTGTTGTCACTAGCGATAGCGGCGTCGGCAAAAAGGCCTGCGTTTGGGCCGAGAGGAGTAGTCCTGCAATAGCAAATGGTAAACGTGCTCGCTGGCGAATTGTCGTTAAGGTACAATCGACAGGTAGAGAAATAGGCTTTATAGACATGGGGGCAAAACCTCGCACGTTATAGTTCACACGCCGATAGCGTTATTATTGGCTGATGAGTAGTGTCTGCTGATATCATCATTTAAACCATCTAAAAAATATCTACGACTGCGATTGGTTCAGCGTTTAGCTCGTGTTTACAACTGTTTTATAAGCAATCATTAGATAAAGGTTTAAGCTGCGTACTTGTTAATACCTTTTTAAAAGAGAAGATTATGTCCATATCATCACCAATGACCATTAATGCTGGTCGGTTATCAGCAGCGACATGGCTTGCGTCACCTAACTGCAATGGGCGACCAGCAGACTCAAGCGTTGATACCATCGTCATTCATAATATCAGCTTACCACCCAATGAGTTTGGCGTGTGCGGTACTGACGGCGTCCACTATGTTAAGGCCTTGTTTACCAATCAGTTAGACTGGCACGCCCATCCTTATTTTGAGACCATTCAAGGCGCAGAAGTGTCGGCGCACTTGTTTATCGAGCGTGATGGGAGCATCACTCAGTTTGTAAACTTTGACGAACGGGCGTGGCATGCCGGTAGATCCAGCTATCTTGGCCGACCTGAATGTAACGATTATAGCATTGGCATTGAGCTTGAAGGGTCAGATTTTGTGTCCTTTAGCACCGCACAGTATGACACGCTTGCTCAAGTTATCACTGCCATATACGATGCTTATCCAAAAACACGCCGACATTTAACGGGGCACAGTGATATTGCGCCGGGTCGTAAAACGGATCCTGGAGACTATTTTGAGTGGGTCAAGTTGCGGGAGCTGATCGCTAAGAACCTTGAGAAGTAATGCCTACTAATAGTACTGACCATTTCTCCATTCAATTTATTTATCTCTGTTATGAAAGTGCTATAATTCGTCAGTTTTTCGACCCCCGTAAATCAGTACACAACCATTAGTAAACAATTTGGCACAATAGGTTCTCATGGCAAAAAGTCGGTTATTTCGTTCAACCATGGTGGTCAGTAGCATGACCATGCTGTCTCGTATCTTAGGTCTGGTACGCGATGTCGTATTGTTAGGTGTCTTTGGCGCTGGTGGTCTGATGGATGCCTTTTTGGTCGCCTTTAAGATACCCAATTTTTTGCGGCGGCTGTTTGCCGAAGGCGCATTTAGCCAAGCTTTTGTACCGGTATTATCTGAGTATAAAGAAAAATACAGCTTACAGCAGGTACAGATTTTAGTCAGTCGCACCTCAGGGGCGCTGTTACTGGTTCTCTCCATGCTCACCGTGGTGGTCATCTTGATCGCGCCTTGGGTCGTGACTTTGTTTGCACCAGGATTTGCCGACCAACCCGATAAGTTCGCCATCACCGCTGAGTTGCTGCGCTTAACCTTCCCTTATTTACTGTTTATTTCCATGACGGCTTTTGCTAGTGGCATCCTGCAAAGTTATGGCCGTTTTGCCGCTCCCGCCTTTGCTCCGGTTCTATTAAATTTATGTATGATTGGCGGCGCGCTGATCTTTGCTCCGATGTTCGATACCCCCATCATGGCCCTTGGCTATGCCGTCGCGTTCGCTGGACTGCTGCAATTTTTGATACAACTGCCTCAGCTATGGCAACAAAAACTGCTGGTCGCTCCAAAAGTGGATTTTCAACATGAAGGCGTTCGCCGTATTTTAAAGCTCATGCTACCTGCTATTTTTGGTGTCTCTGTCACCCAGATTAACTTGCTGCTCAATACTGTTTTTGCCTCATTGATGATTGGCGGCTCGGTATCTTGGCTGTATGCGGCAGAGCGTATGAGTGAGCTACCGTTAGGACTGATTGGTGTCGCAATCGGTACGGTTATTTTGCCAAGCTTATCGAAAAGCGAAGCCCAAAAAGACGATGTCAGCTTCAAAAAGACCATCGATTGGGCCGCACGCTTGATTATTTTGGTGGGCGTTCCTGCCTCGGCCGCCCTTTTTATACTGGCAGACGTACTGATGCAAGCACTGTTTTTGCGGGGCGAGTTTACCTTGCGCGATGCGCAAATGAGCTCGCTGGCGCTGCGTAGTATGGCTGGTGGCATCTTAGGGTTTATGCTCATAAAAATATTTGCGCCGGCATTTTTTGCGCGTCAAGATACCAGAACCCCCGTAAAAATCGGTATTATTTCCGTTTTTGCCAACATGGTTTTTAGTGTCATTTTTATTGGCATATTTTATTTATTAGAGATACCCCTACATGGCGGTCTGGCATTGGCAACCACTGGGGCCGCATTTGTAAACGCAGGCTTGTTATATTATTTCTTGCACAAGCGTGATATCTTTCGCTTTGGTAGCCACTGGAAAAAGCTATTTGCCCAGTTCGCGGTCTCTACGGGTGCGATGGTGGGGGTGCTTTATCTCATATTGCCCTACTTCCCAACCGATGATGCCCAGTGGCGACGCATCGTGGCCCTACTTATCATGTGTGCGGTAGGGGCACTGGTTTATGGCGCGGTGTTGTTGGCAACAGGCTTCCGTCCCCGCCACTTAAAACACGGGTAAAAGGTCAAATAAGAGATTGGCTTACGAAACCAAAACAAGCTTAGTATGAGAATTGACAGTTAACGCGGCCAATAGTTGCCATAATTGACCCTTAATGAATAACTGAACATTGAGGTTCTATATGACAACCAAACCGCTCTCATTGCCACGCTTACCAATCATACTTGCTACTGGGGTCTTAAGCACAGGTCTACTTTTAAGTGGTTGTAGCAATAATGATACGGTAGAACCAGAAGTCGATACTGAAAATACGGCAGCCGTCACTGCAAACAATACCGACAATCAAGCGCCAGTAGTGAGTGCGGATAATACCGTTGAAAATGAGACAATAGCTGATCCTGTGACGGATGAAGCCATCATTGATAATGATGACTTAAGCCCCGTCGCTTCCTCAACCGAGCAAAAAAGCCTAGTCACCAATCCGACCCAGTCTGGTACTCCTGAAGACACCGTTAAGCAAGCCCTAGACAGCTTATACTACGGTGATGCAAAAAAAGCCGCAGAATACTACAAAGTCGATATGGCAAACTTCGAAGAAGAGCTTGCCAAAACCCAATCTGCTTTTAGGCAAACAGTTGATGGTGTCACCATCACGGATACCAAATATAACGACGATAAAACCCGTGCTACTATTGTAGGTGAACTAATGCTAAAAGGCCAAAGTGAGCCTGCACCGCTGACTTACGAGCTACAAAAGATCGCGGGACAATGGAAAATTTTAGGCTAAAGCGCCTCGCTATCCGTATCTGACTCCACGGCTTTGCCAAGCATCACCACATCAGCGATAAAACCTTGCATGTCACAAACTTTTGGCATGTACCCCCACTGCACAAACCCAAGCTTACGGAATAGACCTAAGCTTGGCTGGTTGTGAGCAAAGACCAGTGCGACGATATTGTGTATCCCGAGGCTTGGCGCTTGCGCGAGCATCCAGCGTGTCAATAAGCTACCTAACCCTTGCCCGTGATATTCTTTATGTAGATAAATACTGATCTCAGTACTGATATGATAAGCCGTACGCGCATATAAATCACTAAAGCTCCCCCACGCTACGATGGGCAATGTCGCTACTGGTGCCATAGTTTCAGCGGCTGTGACCCTGGCTCGAACTGTGTAAATAGGACGCGTTGGACTGTTTAAATGCTCAGTAAACCACTCGCCCCGTTCCTCGCAAGTGACTGGGACGAGATTGGCCGTTGCTTGTTTGCCCGCGATGCTTTGGTTATAAATAGCCAAGATTTCGGGTAAATCCTCTTTACTGGCACGCTGTACAATAAACTGATCGTTGAGCTTGTCTGTCGATAACACAGACGGTACAGCATTCAAAGCGACCTCGGACATAGAACCTCCAAAATTAATGTCATTCTTTATCATCATTTGTTGACCACCCGCACTGTATAACCCCAATCATTACATCCAAACAGGGATAGTTCATCACGTTATTTGAAGATCGCAAGACGGATGGTGTCATACTTGTACGATGAGCAGACTATGGGATGTTAGTATGGTCATTTTACTTTATAATGGCTGGTTTTAGACACATCGATTTTTAATATGGTTGTGTTTTTTCTTTTTTATCTGGTCTTATCATAGCTGAAAATTTATGAACACCTATTTTCTTGAGCAACTGATGGCGTCACCAAGCGCTTTGCCGACAAGCACTAGCCAAGTAGAGTTAGCGCCCTGTGTGCTTACTATTGGCAATTTCGATGGTGTCCATCTCGGTCATCAAGCGATGTTAGACCAAGTTCTTGACATTGCCCACGCGCAAAATCTTGGCTCAGCCGTCATGATATTTGAGCCACAACCCCGTGAGTTTTTTGCGCCCGCTACAGCCCCTGCCCGCCTAACCAACCTCGCAGAAAAGCAAGCGTTGTTAGCAGAACACGGGATAGAGACCTTAATTGTCGCCGGGTTTGATACTGATTTTCGCTCGCTATCAGCACAGGCATTTGCAGACATTTTAGCCAAGCGCTTAAATGTCAAAGCGTTAGTATTGGGCGATGACTTTCGCTTCGGCCATGACCGAACCGGCGACAGTCAGTTCCTGCGTGATTATGGCTTACACGTGACCAACCTCCATACCGTCACAGATGACAGTAATAAAGCCGCCCGTATTAGCTCTACGCGCATTCGTGATCTGTTATTGGCAGGGGACATTGACGCTGCTAACGCGCTACTTGGGCGCGATTATGCCATAACAGGCATGGTCGTTGGGGGGGATAAAATTGGGCGTACGCTGGACTTTCCTACGGCCAATATTGATTTAAAACGCCTAAAACCAGCGTTACACGGTATCTTTGCCGTTGATGTCGTAAGCCTTGATAAAGATGGGAAGGTAATCCCTAATGGCTTAGTAGCTCTTGCGGCAGATGGGAAAACAGGCTTAACAGGACTACGTCCAGACAGCTTATTTGGTACCGCTAATATTGGTACGAGACCCTCTGTGGATAAAGCACACAGTTGGCGCCTAGAAATACACTTTCCAGAGTTGCAAGCGGACTTATACGGCTTGACGTTACACGTACGTTTTTTACACTATTTACATGGTGAAAGACACTATGACGGCCTAGAAGCCCTCAAAGCTGGAATCCACCAAGATGTGTTAGATTTACTCGAATGGCGAGCCAAGCAGTCATTTATTTAGCAACTAACGCTCACTTATTAATAAAAAACCCACATCAGACACGGTTGTGGGTTTTTAACTAACTATTTACTAACTTTTAAACGTCATCATGGGGATGCATACGCACGTTGAGCTCATCAATGGTTTCGACCCATGCCGCATCTTTGTACCACTCTTCTTGCAAAAAAGCACGTTGGTTATCATTCCAAATAGGAGACTCGGTGAGCTTCTCTTCTTTTGCCATTTGATTCTTTTCAATAAAGCTATTAATTGCTTCGTCAGAACTCTCCAGTCCTAACTGTGCAAACAACTCATTCATACTATATTCAGGTTCACCCAACATACGCTTTCTCCTTAGATGGTGTAGGTTTCATTGTGCTTATTATTTAAACTAACACATTTATTGTAGCAGTGTTTATGCTAAAAGCTGTTAGCCAACGTTAATCTAACGTTATCAATTATGTTAACAGCTAAAAATAAATGGTGGGGAGTGAAAACAGAATGTCCTAGACACAAAAAAGCCCTCCTATTTGAACTGACCCCCATAAGTTGGACACAACTTATGGGGTATTTTTATGCGTTACGATCTGGACTTTAAGAGAGAAGTCATCGCATACTATCGGCAAGGACATACCGGAGTCGCAACAGCAAAGA
>NZ_QQAI01000024.1:0-30190 GCF_021023115.1 Psychrobacter sp. CCUG 69069 | reverse complement strand
AGTCATACCCTCGTCTAAGCTTTTTAGTACTTGTTTGCGAAAATCTAGGGAGTAAGTCATGGTCTTTATGATAGCAATTAGGTTTGATAATTAGTTTATAACACTTTTAAGTGGGATTGACTATAGTTTGATAGACTTAACTTGAGGATCTAACTTAAAACCACTAGGAAAGATGGCTATGCTTAGTAATAGTTTCAAACAGAATATTTTAGTTTTACAAAAAAAGGAGCAGGAATTCCAGCAACAACATGATAAATCAAAGCTAGACTTTAATATATTCACGATCTTACGTAAGACAGGCGAAGAAGTTGGTTTACACTCTCGTTTTCTTGCCGAATTACTCAATAAAGATGCTAGTCATAAAATAGAATATTTTCAACAGTTATTTATTGAAACAGTATTAAATAATGCTATAGCAACACAAGAATGGAATCGAGAAAAATTAAGCTCTAAAGATGACTACAACTGTGAAATTGAATATAGTTTTCGTAATCCAGATCATGGTAGAGCTGATATCATTCTCAAAAACAAAAAAAACGTTATTGTTGTCGAAAACAAGATTTATGCTTTTGATCAAAAAGGTCAATTGGCGAAATATTATAAAGCTTGCCAAGAGTTAGGCTATGATGATAAAAATATTTACATAGTGTATTTAAATCGTTTTGGGGATGATGTGTCGCCCTATGGTCAGGGAGATATTAGTAATGATGACTATGGAGTGATTAGCTACAAGGAAGATATTTTTAACTTTTTGACGCTATGTACGGCAAAGGTAGCAGATTATCCACATATAGAACTGACTATTGAGCAGTACATCAATACCGTTGCTAGAATTACAGGTCAGACAAGGGATGCAAAAATGAAAAAAGAATATATAGATTTTCTAGCAGATGATAATAACTTTAAAACCGTCTATGAACTAAGCCAAAACTTTGAAACTATTCAAAAAAACATTCAGAATGATATGTGGGATAAGTTATTGACTTATTTTAGCGAGAAAAATCTAGAGTTTACTTTCTGTGATAACCAACTGTCTCACTATAGCCAAGAAAAAGCTGTCAAACAATACTTCTTAAGGGGTGGCACGAAAGGCAAAGCTAAGACATACGGACTTTGCTATAAAATAATCGAAAAAGATAACCTAGGAGTTTATTGTTATATTGAGCTAAATCATCGTTTGTATTACAGCATAACGTTAGTAGACAAGGATGGACGTCTTCCAGAATGTCCAAGCGATATGAAAGATTTCAAAGGAAGAGTTGAGAAACTACATAAAAACTGGAAGTATCAAGACAAAAAGAAGAATTTAGGTGGTCAGATTTACCCTCAACGCCCAGTCAACTTCAAAAACCCTAACGATAATTTTTTCGATATTATCAATGAGAAGAGTCGCGAAGAGTGGGTGGCCGAAACAGCTGATGATATCATTCAGCTAATTGATGATGTAAAAAATATTAATTTCTGATAAGCATCATTTCATCTTACACGCAGTATCATTAATTTATGAAAGTCTCCTTGAGGGGCTGTTTAGCCTCGATTGTAGCGGTTATTTTTGGTTCACCACTGATTGAGGTGACTTAGCTAGGAGCAGTATCGATATAACAGGAATGCTACTGGCTATTAGTCACCGCTCTAGTGGGCGACCAAGATATGAGCGAAAAGCGTGATTAGCTTCCCATAAATACGAACTACCTAAACAAACTCCCTCTCAACATTCATCACCCGCGCATCTACCGTACGCTCTATTTTCTCCTCAATTTGGCTGCACTGCGACTCAACCTCACGTTTGGACAGTCCTACTATCACAAACGTCCACTCGCTGGCATCATGGCGCGCGCGGCCGCCGCTCTCACATACCGCGACACTTGGCGTATTGCCAAAGCGCGCATGTAAGCCGCCCATACGTTGGCGTTTTTCTTTTAACGAGCCGCAGCCGGGCAACGAAAACGTCAGTGTCAAAATAGCGATATGCATTTTATGCTCCTTGCCAAAACCATTTATACTTTATAGTAGCATCAAATATAATGTCTGATAATGTCTGCGCGTCAGTACCCAGACCCTTTATAATAGCGTATCAATAACCAAGTTGCGTATCCAATCCATGACTTCTATCAGCTACGTCCAGCAGCAGCGCATCACTCGATTGTGCGTGCGCTGCGGATTACTCCTTATGCAATATGGTGCTGAGTCTGCCGTGGTGGTGGACTTATCCAAACGCCTAGGGCTGGCCTTGGGGATGAACAGCGTAGAGTGCTCGCTCAATTTTAACGCCCTAACGCTGACCACTATCTGTGATGAACGCTGTATTACCACCACTCGGGACACGATCAATCAGAGCATCAACGTCAATTTATTGGTGCAAATACAGCAAATCGTCAATAAAACCGAAGCCGTTATAAATAACGCCAAGCTAGATAACAATAAGCTCACGCCTGAACTGACTGACCGCACCACGCTTGCGTTTGATGAGTTAGATAAGACGGTGTATCCAACCTGGCTGGTGGGCGTGTTTGTTGGTGCGTCTTGTGCGGCGTTTGCCTATCTGAATGGCGGCAGTTGGTCGATCACCGCCGTGACGTTTATCGCGGGTATGGTCGCGATGTTCACTCGTATTTATCTGGCCAAACACCATTTTAATCCCTTTATAGCAGTCATCGCGACCGCGTTCATTGCCTCATTAATTGGGGCGACGACCTATTATTTTGATATTGGTAATAATGCCGATATTGCCGTGGCGTCCAGCGTGCTGCTACTGGTACCAAGCTTTCCTTTGATCAATTCTTTTTCAGATATCTTAAAAGGCTATGTCAATATTGGCGTTGGCCGTGCGGTATTTACTTATATGCTGACTTTGTCCGCTTGCGTTGGCATCGTGATGGCGCTGGTTTTACTGCAAATACAGCACTGGGGGTTTTGAGATGTGGTTCATTGAAACCGTTGTACTGTCTTGCATTATTACCCTTGGTTGGACGCTTATGTTTACAGTCCCCAGACGCTATATCTTGCCGTGTTTGCTCATGACGGCTTTTGGCTTTGGACTAAAGACTGCCCTTGTCTATCAGCATGTACACATCGTGGTGGCTAGCTTTTTTGGGGCGATGCTTGCCAGTTTTTTGGGCGTGTACTTTTCTAAAAAATATACCCTACCGCCCAAAGCCCTAATCTCACCAAGTGTCATCTGTATGATGCCCGGTATCGCCGCTTATAAGGCGATGGTCAGTATGGTGCAGATTGGCTATTTTGGCTTTTCAGATGAGCTGTTTAGTCAAATGATGGTGTATTTGTTTGAGGCGTTGTTTGTGACCTCAGGATTGGTGCTGGGCTTGTCCATTCCTGGCCTACTGTTTTATAGACGTCGGGCGATCGTTTAGGGGGTGGGCTGTTTTTGGCGGGAGAATAGCACGCGCTTGGTTTTGTGCTATTCATACTGACAGCACAATCACGTTACTGCTATGATGCGATTAATAATGATCGTTGAGAGATGACTGTGTGGCAGGTGTACTTGTTTATATTACCGATTGGTCTTGGAATCATGACCTTGGCAGCAAGCTTGTTGTTTTTATTTGCTTATCTTATGTCTGACGACAATGCCACGCGCTTGCCAGCGTTTAACTGGTTTAAGCGCTTAATTATTGTGGCATTCATCCTGCTGAGTATTGGCCTATTTATGACTTTTGGCCATTTTTGGGGTTAACCAAGCGCACGTTTATGCGTGAACGAATTTTTCTAATTCTAATAACTCTAAATCTTGACGCTTTGGCTCGCCATTGTTGCCATCATTTGGAAACGGCATCTTATTACCGTTCAACTGATAGCCACGGCGCTGATAATAAGCCAAAAGCTCAGGCCGATGGCTTAATATAGACATGGTCAGACGCGCAGGTTTTTTATGAGGCGTTTGCATTTCTGTCTGCAAATGGCGCGCTGCAAACGTCTCTGCTGCCTGCAATATCTGATGACCAACGCCCTGCCCTTGCAGTTCAGGATGGACCGCAAACATGCCGATATAGGCTTTTTTATGACAGACACTGTTATTCACCTCATGGTTGGCTTTTATATCGACCGCGATGCAGCCTAATAACGCACCTGTCTCCTCGCCATCACGATTGCCTGTCGTCGTTTTTGGGTATACGAAGAGATAATGCGTTGGATTAGCAATGGTATTCGCCAGCTCCTCTGGCGTAATCCGGATACCACCGATTAAATCCGCCTCATTGGTCCACCCTTCTGTCTGCCGATAACAACGGTTGAGTAACTGCTCAAGTGCCTCCATGTCATCCGCTTTGGCCTGACGTAAAAATACCGAATCCTTATCCATATGATGATTTTCCTTTTTTATCTGTATAGTAAAAAAAACTGGCTCAGATCACTAAGCCCGCCTAAATACTAATCCTTATCCGTTTTGAGTGCTAGCGCGATAACGCATGCGCTTGGTCAATAATGTCAAATCCAGCCTTAATCTGCGCGCGCGTTGGGGCATGACCACGGCGGAGTAGCTCAGAGAAGGCGACCAGCTCTTTGTCGCGTCCCAGTGAGAGGGCAGCGCTTGCCCGTGTGTTCTCTTCTTCATCATCAAAGTAGTATTCGATACAGTCGAACTTACTGGGTGTACCAAACAAAATCCCCTTATCATGGGTCGTCGCATGTCCACTATAACGCAAGCTGTTACCGTACTGCGCGGTCCAAAAAAACGGAATACGCTCCTCTAAAACGTTTACGTTATCTTCCTCCAAGATAGCCGCTGCCGTTACCATGCCATGCTGCAAAGCCACGCGCCAGTGCTCGATACGCATGCGCCCCATCTGGTTGGTCGCGTGGGCGATATCGCCCAACGCATAAACGCCATCGCGCAGTTGCAGGCGCTCATTTACTTGCACGCCATCTGGATCATTGACCTCATTTAACAAGGCGGTACGCGGGGCCACGCCTGTACCTAATATGACCATATCGGCGTCAATTTTGGTGCCATCAGACAGGGTTACGCCGCTGACTTTACCACTGTCCTCATGAATTTCGTCAACGTCCGCGCCGAATGCAAACGCAACACCTTTTTCTTTATGCAGATCAATCACAGCGTTGCTAATGCTCTCGGAGACGATATGACTCAGTACCCGCGCGCTACGACCAACGACCGTAATAGAGGCGATCTCCCCTACTTGCATCAGTGATGAGGCCACCTCCATACCGATAAAGCCAGTCCCGACGATAACGACGTGCTTGCCGCGACTTGCCGCTTTGATGTCTTTGGCGTCATTCATACTGCGTAGTGTATACACACCATTAAGCTCACTCCCTTCAAACGAGGGCATCTTGGGTTCAGCCCCTGTCGCCACCACCAAAAAATCGGCGGTTTGTCGTTCGCTATGGCCACTATTGTCTTCCATCACTATGACGCACTCATTCGGCAATACTTCGCTCACCACTTGATTTAAACGCAGCTCAATGTTGTTTTTATTGGCCCAGTCTGCCCCGCCCAGCATTAAATGTTGCTCATCCATGTCGCCGGTTAAAAACATTTTGGATAATAAAGGGCGATTATAAGGGGCTTTATCATCCGCACTAATGATGGTGATTTTACCCGCATAACCGGTACGGCGCAGCTGATTGGCTGTCATAAATCCCGCCCCGCCGCCACCAACGATCATAGTATGTGTGTCTGCCAGCTTGTCATTTGCCACCGTCTTATCTATCCTCGCTGAGGTATGTACAGTCAAGCTATCACCCTCATCAGTCAGCTCGTATTGGGTAAGCCCTGTAGTGGCAACAGGCTCTAGCAATGTGCCATCGCGGCTATCAAAAGTCGCATGATGCCAAGGACAAATCACGCGATTGCCGCAGCGTAAGCCGTCGCCTAAGTCTGCCCCAGCATGCGGACATTTGCCATCAAATGCACTAAACTCATCCTCATCACGAGTGACCAAAATGATACTATCGTCATCTTGTTTATAAGATTTCATGCCGCCACTTGGAATATCGGCTTTATTAATAGTGACTGTATTGATCATTGCCTTGGTCATAATGCGTCCTTAACCGTTATAATAATATCCTCTTTAGTCGGATTAAAAATAAGCACACTGAACCAGACACTTTTAACTTATCCGATTGTTTCTTCACCGACTTTTTACACACGCGATGCATTGATAGTAGCAAGCTCGCTTCATGCGCGATGTTTTTTTGTATGCTGACTGCGTTGCAAAACGTAATGCTTGACTTTTCATTCTTACTTTTACGCCCTCTCTTTAAAACGCATCATCAAAATAAAAGATCCTTTTATGACTTCTCCAGATAAAAACATAACCCCTACCGCCCACTCTCCGTCTGCTTTTGAGGATGAGGCATTTGATATCTCAAATATCGATGTTGCAGCCGTCACTGATACCGCACACCTACCCCAGCCGACGCAGCAGCCGTTAAAACAAGCACGTTATAAAGCCTATGCAACCGACTTTGTGGTCAACGAACTCTTGCCATTAGACTTCACTGGCGAGGGAGAGCATTTATGGCTACACATCCAAAAGTCAGGAATGAACACGGCGTATCTTGCCAAATTACTCTCAGAGTGGGCCGAGATTCCATTACGTGATGTGGGTTACTCAGGACTCAAGGACCGCCATGCATTGACCACGCAGTGGTTTAGCCTGCGCATTCCCAAAAAGCAGTTGCCAGCCTCTGAGTTTGCCCCGCTAGATGTCGCAGAGCATGAATCAGTCACCATTCTCGCCCAACAGTGGCATAACAAAAAGCTCAATCGCGGCACCCACAAAGCCAATGAGTTTGTCATCACTTTGCGCAATATCCAGTTTGCAAGTGCTAACGAGGAACACACTGGACTGTCTGATAAGCAAAGCGTCGAGCAGCATTTAAAGCACATCGCTAAAAGTGGCGTGCCCAATTATTTTGGCCCGCAGCGCTTTGGACGTAACGGTAATAATATTAGAGAGGCACTGGCGTTGTTTGCGCGGCCTCTACCAGACAGTCGACCGCAGCCCAAAAAAAGCAAACGCAAGCGCGCGCCGCGTGAGCAAAACACCATGGAGCTATCGGCTGCGCGGAGTTTGATATTTAATCAGATACTGGCAGCACGAGTCAGAGATGACAGTTGGAATGAGGGTCTAACAGGGGAAGTGTTTAACTTAGATGGCTCGGGATCGATATTTACGAGTGAAGACGTAGACGCGACCCTGCGGGCGCGGCTTGCCAGTGGTGACATTCATCCAACGGGCGTTTTATGGGGCGTGGGTAACGATAAAGTCAGTGGCACAGCGGCAGCCATCGAAAATGACACTGTGCAGAACAGTCCCCTATTAACACAACTAGCCACAGGCTTAGAGAAGCGCGATATCAAAGCACAACGGCGACCACTGCGATTGCCTGTTGCCGCAATGAGCTGGGAGTGGTCAGACGAGCAGACGCTTGTATTGAGCTTTACTTTAACGACCGGTAGCTTTGCGACCAGCGTCTTGGCAAGCTTCGTACAGCAACTGACGTCCTAATTAAGCAGGTCACAGCGGCAAAGACAACGTGTGAAAGTCAGTAACATCAGCCCTTTAGTTATTATAAAGTGCCTCCACACTGTTTTTTTCTTCTGCCAACATCTTCTTCTGCCAACATCGCATTGGCACTCACAACTTGATTACGACCACGGCCTTTCGCCTCATACAGTGCTTTATCGGCAGTGCTGATTAAGCGCTGACAAATATCTTGAGGCAACTGCGCGGTTAAGATTTTTCTAGCGCCGCGTTTATTGGGGCGCAACTTAACCTTTTGGGACTGATTGAGCTCACTCTCCGCTTCTTTTTGGACCAGCGTTGCGTGTGCTTGCTTGATGCAGGAACGCGCGCCATGCGTCAGGGTATATAACCCCAAACTGGCGGTCACCCTAAAGGTGATATCGTCATCGGCCGTTATCACCTGCTCAGCAATGCTGCGCCTGAGTTGTTCAGCAATGAGCATGGCGCTATCGTGCTTCGTGTCTGGCAGCACAATCAAAAACTCCTCACCACCATAGCGACTAACGATCGCCTCATCAGTGAAAAACTGTCGTAGCGTCTGTGCCACTTCCGCCAACACCAAATCACCAACATCGTGACCATAATTGTCATTGATGTCTTTAAACCAATCCAAATCCAGTAGAATCACGCTAAAGTCTTGCTGATTGTCGACCGACTTCAACGCTTGTTTCATTTGGGTCAAACCATAACGGCGACTGTTGAGCTGGGTCAGCTCATCTTGATTGGCATGCTGTAGCGTCTCTTTTTTACTTTCATCTAATATAGACAACAGCGCACGAAATATATAAATGATAAAAATGGCTTTTGGTAGCGCCATATAGATGTGAGTGGCGCGCCAAAAAAATGCGGACGAGTAGCGCAGTTGACTCAAGCTGTCCCAGCTGAGCGCACCCTTTTGCAAAGCAGCAGCAGAGACCGCATTTTCGATCGCTGTCATCTCACTATAGGTGAGATAGCTATAAGTACCTAAGGGAAAAGAGCTAATGGACATTTGACGTAGATTGGGTAACGTCACGCCGAAGTAAGGCAGGAGAGTGACCGCTAAGATCACAGCAGCGTGCCCTAAAAACGCGCGCCATACATAGCGCCGCTGTACTAGCATCATCGCCAACATCGCCCCACCGACCAGCGAAACCCCAGCCACCAAACTACTATGACCCATGACCACAATGACCACAGCAATATAAGTGCTGTAGAGTGTCACTAAGATGGCCTGCCATTGATGCAACGCGTCATTGTCTTTTCGAATGGGCGATAAGCGGCTAACCATCCAAAAAGAGTACGCCCCCATCAGTGTCACCCCAATCCATAAAGGGTACAGCAGTGTCACATTCACATAAGGGGCATACACATCTTGGCGCCACCAGACGACCAAACACCAGAGCCAATGTGAGGCAACTTCCATCAATATAAACAGTGCCAGCAGTGAGGTCCTATCAGCAGCTTGCCACCCAAAAATCACTCGAGAGAGTTTTCTGTAGCCGAGATGAGATATTGATACAGCCATAATAGGGCTACCACAGACAGTGAGAGTTATGAGAGGTCTTGAATGTTCAACCATAGCACTGACAGCGACTCTTTTTTAGACGGATCTTTGTTAAAACAATCAGTTTAGTCATTTTAACCGAGTGTGTTTAACAGAGAATTGGTAAAATTGTCCTGTCTTTGCAAGCTAATATATTTAGTGTGGCAACTTTTGTCTTAGTTATCAATACGCTTCATTGATTCATGCGTCAACACATGCCGCCTTCTTTTAATCCGTGCCAATGTTGAGACTGCGTTCTGGCTATTTACGCTTAATGACAATTTGTTATAGATGTCACTAAGACAGTCGCGCAAAAGACTGCCAAACCCCTTGCTGCTCAGCGTTCAAAACAGGAACATCACCTAGACGCCGCCACGGCATATTACTACCATGAAAGTCGCTGCCAATCGATGCGCCAAGATTGTGCTCAGCGATACTGCGATCGACCATTCTTCGAGTGCTTACCGGCTCGCTGTTGGCAGGCAGCTCACAAGCATCGCCACCAAGTTGTGCAAACTCCTCAATAAGCTTACGAACTCTCGTCGCTGAAAGCTGATAGCGCGTTGGATGCGCAAGCACAGCCTTACCACCGCAAGCATGTATCAGCTCGATACCGTGCTGCATCGTCAGCGCCTCTATGGCCACATAAGCGGGTTTATTATCAGCCAAATACTTATCAAATGCCTTTTGGACGGTCTTTACCTCACCGCGCTCAAATAATACTTGCCCAATATGAGCACGCCCTACTGCCTGTGCATTGCCGCCTGCCTTATCAAGGACGGCTTGCCATAGCTCGTCATAGTTGATGTCTAATAACTCACTGAGCTTTTCGGTAATTCGCTGCCCACGGGACGCCCGGCTGTCTTGCAACTGCTGTAAGGTTGCATGCATTTTTTCGCGATCCGTAAAATCGAGCCCAAGCACATGGATGATTTTATTGGTGGATTTGTTTTTGCCATAACCACCGCTTAGCGTGTGCTCACAGCTGATTTCAACGCCATTGATGAGCTGCATATCACAGGCAGCAGCCACAGCTCTCGCCTCATCAATTCCTGCCAGCGTGTCATGGTCGGTCAACGCCAATACATTGACGCCGGCCGCATGGGCACGTTGTACCACCTCCGTTGGGCTATAGGTGCCATCAGAGCAAGTACTATGACAATGTAAATCGATTTTCATAAAGCTGGCCTTAAGATTTTAAGTGGGTTGTCAAGTTAAAGGTACTGGCGACAATGAGTAGTACTGCGGCAAAATATGTGGAAAAAGGCTAAGGTATGGTATATAAGACGATTATAGTGTTGACTGCTTTTTTTTGGTGCAGTAGACGTGTAAACTACCCCATACGTTTTTGTTGGACATCCTATTTGCTATGAAAGCCTTATTAGACTTCATCCCGTTAATTGCGTTTTTTGTTGCCGCTCGTTATAACGGTATTTTAGCAGCAGCTGGCGCGTTGCTCGTTGCCACCCTTGTTGTTTATGCGATTCACTTTATCCGCCAAAAAGGCAAATTTGATAAGCAGCAGTGGGTTGTCTTACTCCTAACCATCTTGTTCTGTGGGGGCACATTACTCTTGCGCGATGATATTTATCTGCGCTGGAAGTCACCAATTATCAATGGTATATTTGCTTTGACACTACTCATCAGTGCCGCTATTAATAAGCCTCTGATGCAGCTTGCGATGAAAGAGGTATTTACTCTGACGTTAAGCGGCTGGAAAAAGCTCACGGTCGCTTGGGCCCTATTTTTTGCCTTTATGGGCTTTTTGCATTATATCACAGCGTTTACGATGTCAGATGAGGCATGGATTAACTTTAAGACCTACGGCTGGATTCCAATTATGCTGGTATTCGTTGTCGCCCAGTTTGCTGTGTTAAAAAAGCATCTCAACCCCGCACTGACTGACAAAACCGTCAAATAACTTGTATTACTTTATATTGTCTTATAACAGCCAGCTATTTCTAAATTCTAATACCGACAATATTTAATCATAAATATTGATTACACGTGTTGTTAAGGATGATAGCGTTTTATTCTTACCTATTTATCGAGGAAGCACCATGTCCTTATTTGCCATTATCGGTCACGATGTCGCCGGCAGCAGTGCGCAACGTCAAGTGACACGGGCTGAGCATGTTGAGCGTTTACAAGCATTGGGACGCGAGCAACGATTAATCATTGCCGGACCAACCCCCATTGAACACGGTAAAAACGAGATGTCAGGCAGTGTGATTATTGCTGACTTTGACTCCCTTGATGCCGCCCAGACTTGGGCAAGCGCCGAACCCTATTTGCGTGATGGCGTCTACAGTCATGTGGACGTCAAACCCTTTGTTCAAGCGCTACCAGCACCTAGTAATCAGCCTGAAACCCTACCCAAAAACAAGCCGTCAGAAAAGGTATCCGTATCGTGAGTCAGGGGTTATTTTCACTAAACCGTCGTGTCTGTCAAACCGGCTTCGCAAGCGTGATCTTATTGGCGACTCTATCAGTGTACGCGGCGCCAACCGCCAATACGACTGATAATGCCGCCCCCTCGTCGACGCCGCCTGCGGTAGCAGAACAAGAGGGTACCGCGACGCCGACGCCCGCTGCCCCAAACACGGTCAACACACTATTAGCAGCACAGTTACAACCCTCTAATAAGGCGCTGTCTGACGCCAATCAAGAGCTGTTAAGCCGTAACGCCCAGCTTCAACGCCAAGTGAACGACTTACAGACCCAAGCAAACATCCTGATCTATGAGAGTAAAGGCCAGTTGTTTTTGTACGGTGCCTTTACTGTCTTAATCAGTTTGTTGGTCGGTATCTTTATCTCTTGGCTGGTGTTTGTACGCCGTGAACGTTGGTAGTATTGCCCGTTTTTATGAACGCATTCTATATAGCGGCTGTATTTGCCAGTCTGATATTTAATCAAGCTTAAGCCCCCTTAACCAAGCCCAAGTCACCAACGCTCCTAAGAAACGCCCCATGTCTACCACTCAAAAGCCAAATCGTGACCCCTTAAACATCATTACTCCTGCCAATATTGACTGGCAAATGGATGACACGGGCAATAGAGTGCCGGTATCAGGTGAGTTTGATGATGTGTACTTCTCGCACGCGGACGGCCTAGCAGAATCACGTCATGTGTTTTTAGCACACAATCAATTGCCAGAACGACTGGCAACGCTTGGACCGAAGCAATGCTTTACGATTGCTGAATTGGGTTTTGGTACTGGGTTAAATCTTTTGGCAACGTGGCAACTCTGGCGTCAGCTGCGCGATACGCATCCACAGTTAGCGAGCGCACGCTTGCATTTTATCACCACTGAAAAATTCCCTATACCACTTGTAGAATTAACGCAGATACTTGCTTTGTGGGGGCAGCGCGCGCCTGAACTTACAGAGCTTATTGCGCCACTTTTAGCAGCTTACCCGCCCCTTATCGCAGGCTGTCATCGTTTGAACTTCTTTGCTGATAACCTAACCGTGGATATGTGGTTTGGCGATGCCGCTGAGAGCTTGAGCAAATTGGCATCAGATCAGTCGACTAAACCTGCCCCCTATGTTGATGCTTGGTTTTTAGACGGGTTTGCCCCTTCTTGTAATAGTACGTTGTGGGCTGACAGTATCTTTGCCCAAATACAGCGCTTATCACGTCCCACTACGACTGCGGCCACCTATAGCTGTGCCGGTGTGGTTAAGCGTGCGTTAAAAGCATGTGGCTTTCAAATTACTAAGGTCAAAGGCTTTGGGCGCAAGCGTGAGATGCTAACCGCAATCATGGCTGATGCTGCCAGCTTAGAGGATAGTACCCGCGACTCAGGCTCTATCGACAACGCTGATCGTCTGCCCACTCATAGCGTCGTTATTGGCGCTGGTGTTTCAGGTTTGCTCATGGCTTGGGCGCTCGCCAATCGTGGTATTCACGTCACTTTGTTAGACAAGTCTGCTCCGTTGGCAGGCGCATCAGGCAACCCTCGCGCCCTACTCGCCCCTAAGATGACACCGATTCATCATGTCGATGAACACCTGCATACGATGGGTTATCTTTATAGCAGCAGACTATATCGTCAGTTTAATAAAAGTGCTGAAAAACAGCAATTAGCACCCGTAATTGAACCAACTGGAGCCCTTGACCTGCTGATTAAAGCCAATATTGGCCCAGAGCAAATCGCTGATTATCCCGATGACATGGCCACCACGCTACCTAGTGAACGAGCACAGAATATTACTGGCTTAAAAAAGCAAGATTTATCAGAAAACTTATACTTACCACAGTCTGGGTTGGTCAATCCACAAGCGTTAAAAAACATCATACTGACGCATCCTTTCATCTGCTTTCAGCCATTAAAGGTCAATCGTATTAGCGAGTCAGAGCACCATGTCTGTATTCACGGGAGTGATCCGGACAATTCTGAGCGGTCTATGACTGCTGATAATGTGGTGATTTGCGCAGCTTTTGAGAGCCATCAGCTAGACCAACGTATTTTTGATTGCCGTAAAATTCGTGGTCAACTTTCTTGGTTTACGCCCACGATTGAGCAACTCGCGAAATTACCCAAAATACCACTGAAATATAGCGGTTACTGTGCGCTGTTTACCGCGCAAACGGGGGACGGACAGCTGAACGATATTGAAGAATGTCAGCCTCAGTTTTTATTAGGCGCAAGCTTTATACGCAATGACACCGATACAAATATCCGCCGTGAAGAGCATCAGATTAGCCGCGATAAATTGGTGACCGCCATTCCTGAGATGGCGTCTATTATTCCAACCGACGTTAGCGTGTGGCAAGGGCGCGCGGGCATTCGTACTCAAACACCCGATTATCATCCAATAGTGGGCCCACTAATCGACAGCAAACGGACTTGGGTCATGAGCGCGATGGGCGCTAAAGGATATGCCATCGCGCCACTATGCGCTGAGGCGCTGACAGACATGATGTTGGGAACGTTTACACCTTTATCAACGGCAATGTTGGCACGTCTATCGCCCCATCGTACGCGTTTGCAGACGCCGCTCGATTAGAGAAATTTGAGTAGCGTTTGAATTATTTGTGCCACCGCTTTCAACGACTGCGACGATCTTGTAGTATTGATATTGATTGTAATAACGCGAGAGCTACATGCCCTATCATCAGACCACCCTTACTCTCCCTGCCTATACGCGTGGTATTCATATCATCACCCCAATGATTGACGAGGCACTCGAGGAGTTGATACCGCCTTTTTCTAAAGCAGGGTTGGTACATCTGTTTTTGCAGCACACATCAGCCAGTCTGACGATCAATGAAAATGCCGATCCAGATGTCAGGCTCGACACCGAAGAGTGGCTCAATAAAATCGCACCCGCCAATCAGCCGGAGTATCGTCACACGCTAGAAGGCTCGGATGACCTGCCAGCCCATTTTAAAAGCATGATGCTTGGGGTCAGTTTAACCGTTCCACTGATTAACGGTAGGTTAGGATTAGGAAGGTGGCAAGGTATTTATTTGTGTGAACACAGAGACCATATGAAAAAACATGGTGGCGAGCGCAAGCTGGTGATCACAGTTAGCACTTAGGGTAGATGAACCACTTGTAGGCACAGTACTGTGCTGCTAACACAACGCGTAAAGCGCACTTAACGAACGAAAACCTTAATATGAAGAGTCAAACCAACCCTCTAGCCTCTAAGTCCACTTATCAACCACTCCTTGCGGCTCTCTTAAGCATGTTACTGCTAACGGCCTGCCAAGAGTCGCTAGAACCTGAAACTGCCCATAAGACGCCCGCTGAAACAAGTACGCAGACAACGCCAGTGACGACCAATATCAATGTGCCTGAGAGTGATGCGGATGGTGAAAATGCAACGGGCAACTCAGCTCAGTCCGTACCAGATGCTGAGCGCGATATCAACCTAACTCAACTAGAAGACAACCTTGAGACTAATGAGCCAATATCAAGTAATACTAGTGCTGCGCCCAATCCTGAGCAAGCCATCAAAGGCGCACAAATCACTGATGTGCGCTATAAAAGCGCCGCAGGAGCGTCTTTGTCCGTTGTCTTTGAAACGTCAGCAGCGGGCCTGCTTAATGCCATTGTGACGCTACCCAATAAACCCAAAATAACGCTAAGCGCACCCGAAGGCCAAGGTAACAATCCTACTTACCGCTCAAGTGATGGGAGTATTCAGCTGGTCAGTCATGCGGGTGGTGGCACCATCGATTTTATTCAAAACAACAACGTCACCAGCTTTGATGCCGTTAGTGCTGAAGCAGAAGTCATCACTGAATAATCACTGCGCGTACGTTTTTATGACCACCATATTTCAGACCAAAAAAAGGCGGCAACCATAAATATCGTTGCCGCCTTTTTATTGTCATCTTATAGTCGATTCTATTGAAAACTGATACAGAGTGAATGGGATGAATTTTTTGCAGCCTCTGTCACGCCTGCGAACAGCAAGCAAGAAAAATTTATCCCATTCACACGATGATATTAACGTATCGATTTTATTTTCAACTGACTATGCTTACTAGTAGGTGATTTTTACTTAACCAAATCCCGTTGTTTGCCCAAACAGGCTGACAAGCCAACTGATAACGGCCCACAATCCCCAAGCAACGAACACAATAACGATCAATCCCAGCATATCAGGAATATGCAAGTATAACCAAGCAATGACTGGGTTGCGCCAAAAACGACTTTGCTGCTGCTTATTTTCTAGCGACTCATGCAAAAATGGTCGATCCATATGCATGGTTTCAGTGATGCCATACTCAACTTGAAGATACTCGTGCACGATGCCCAAGGTCTTACGGCTGGGACGAATAAAAATGTCCAGCAACGTACCAATCCCAGGCACGATACCAACAACCATGTCAATCAGCGCCAGTCTAACGGCAGGCGTCATTTTGTGCGTGGGCACCCCCAGTTGACGACCCAATATAAAGGCATAACCGGTTAACATCAGCCCCGCTAGATCTCCTGCCAGCGGAATGGTTGAAAGCGCCGCATCGGCACCCATCCCTTGCTTGGTAAAAGGAATGCGCACGAGAGAATCCATCGTATTGGCAAACTTTGCCAGTTTACGCTCGATGGCAATGACTTGCTCACGTGTTAACCCATGCTCAGCGAGCTTTGCCTGATAATCCATGACCGAGGGATGAGGGTTAGCGGACTTTTTTAGTTTTGAAAATCTATCCATTAAAGCGTGTCCATATACAAGCGACTGCTATGAGCGCAAAGACATAGCGCCCTACCCAGATATTGGCTAGAAATGCCTGAAAACAGGCCAAAGGCTGACGACTGGCACAAGCGCTGTTTTGTTTGGCAAACATCATGGCCACTAACGCCAAACCAAATATGGGCGTAATGCCCAAGCTGGTGGGCGCAAAATAGTGCCACAGTACCGCCCCCATCATTAGTAAAAATAAGGTCTGTAGTACAGAAATAATGACCACATCATAGCGACCAAACAATATCGCCGTTGATTTAACCCCAATTTTTAAATCATCCTCGCGGTCAGCCATAGCGTACTGGGTGTCATAGGCCACTGTCCAGCACATATACGCGAGAAATAACAGCCAACACCAAACATCAGGGGCGCCTTGCACCGCCACATACGCCATCGGTATCGCCCATCCAAACGCCGCCGCTAAGAACACTTGTGGCAAATGCGTGTAGCGTTTCATAAAGGGATAAATAAACGCCAGTACGACGGCCGCAAGTGACCAATAAAACACGGCAACAGGTAATAGTAATAGCAGGCTGGCACTCAGTACTACCAATACTAAAAAAGCCGCGATGGCTTCTTGAGCAGACAAACGGCCATCGGCTAACGGTCGACCTTTGGTACGAGTCACATGACCGTCTACTTTACGATCGGCAAAATCATTAATCGCACACCCTGCCGCCCGCATAAAAGTCGCGCCTAGCGCAAATATCACAAATATCTTAAGACTGGGTAGGCTTGCCGTCACTCCTTGCTGCTGGGCCTGACCCATTGCTGCTAGCAGCACCCCCCATAACGTTGGCCATAAGAGCAGCTCAATACCTACTGGCTTGTCGAAGCGCGTCAGCTGTAGGTAGGCATAGATTTTTTCTTTAGACATTAGGGGGGCGCGAGTTTGTATCATTGTGTGCTGGTCTCTATATTTGCTGCCATAACCGATTTGCTTCAATCAGCGATATCTCAGGATACTGTTTTCGTAATGCTTTGATAGCGGCAACCTTCTCTTTTTTTGATGCTTGCTGACGCAAAAATGCCAACTGCTCTTGTGGATTGCTCAATGCTTTTAGACGTGCTTCCAGCCGCAGAATTCGAGTACGTAACATGATGTTTATTAGTAATAAAATGGCGCCCATGATCCAAATGATTAGCGTTGACATTCCTTGCTCCTACATCCATTAACGGTAAGCTTTTTAACTATATTATTTAAGCATGATGCGTCATCGTTCATCGCCATAACCATTAGACAAAATAACCGCTAGACAAAATAACCATCAAAACGCACTGCTTCATTATGCCAGCTTTCACTGACTGGTTGATTAGCAAGTAGCGGCGCAAATTGCGGGCGCTTTACGATGACTCGGCCAGATGTTTGCCCATTTTGACTTACCACTGCGAGCGCGCTTTGCAGCAATTGCAGCTCTTCGTCTGCTGTGGGAGGATGCGCCAGTTGATGCAGCGCTTGCATGTGCTTACCCACTTTAGCGCCTTTACCCGTTTTGCTATCTTGATAGCTGTCTTCTGGAAACATCGGGTCTAGATACACCGCGTCAACTGCCTTGTGATTGTCAGAGACAGAGGCGTTGTCCACCCTTGCAAAATAAGCGAGAGCATCGGTGTTAATAATCTGCAAACGCGCCATGAGCTTTTGCCAATTTGCCAATGCGTTCATACGCTGCTGCTCTGCGAGCAATAGCAACGCCATCAAGGGCTGCTGCTCAAGCATGACTATCTGAGCACCCGTACTGGCTAGTATCAAACTGTCATGGCCAAAACCAGCAGTCGCATCTATAACGCGGCTGTCCGATGTGATTTTCGCCGCTTGTAGCAATAACTCGGATTTACGCCCCGCGCTCACCACCCGGCGTTGTAGTTTATCCCATTCAGGTGAGACGCTCAGTCCACCACTTAGCCATGACAGCGTGTTTTTTTTATCCAACAACAATATAGGGTGCGTTGCGGTCTGACTAAGATGTTGGCGCTGTTTTTGCGTTAATTTATCTGTGTAACGCTCAGTGTGTAAAGCAAGTGGCAGTTTGTGCTCAGTGATCAATGCTTGTAGGCTCTCAATCTGTGCGTGCTGATTGTCATCAACATAAAGCAGTTGGCAATGTATAAGCGCACTCGTCTTATTGCACGTTTGGGGCAAAGCCGTCATAACCATCATCCTTTTTACCACTTACCTCTATTATCGAACGCGCCATCAACCCACCATAAACATTTAGCCTGCCATCTGATATCCAAAGCCCCAAGCAGCAACCAATACGATGATGCCAGTAATAATGCGCAACCAAGCAAAAATAGTAAAGTCACGACGACTCACCCACGCCACTAACAGACGGATACACAATAACGCCACGATAAAAGACACTACCGTGCCGACTCCCAGCACCAGCCAATCTTCACTGTTGGTCAATACATCGCCATGGCTGATCAAGTCCAATAGTGCTGCACCCACAATCACCGGAATTCCCAAAAAGAAGGAGAACTCAGCTGATGCCTTACGCGAGACGCCAAGCCATAGCGCCCCAATAATAGTGGCTCCTGAGCGTGAGGTGCCTGGTATCAAGGCAAGGCACTGAAGTAGACCAATCATCAACGCCGTTTTTAACCCAACATCTTCTGCTTCTTGCGCAATGATGGTCTTAGGCCGACTCTCGACATAAAATATCAGCAAACCACCAATGATTAGCATAATCGCAACGACGATAGGATTAAACAAATACGCTTTGATTTCGTCTGCAAAGGTAAAGCCCACGACCATGACCGGAATAGTCGCCACAATCAAGCTAAGCCCAAGTTGCCTTGGGTTGGTCATGCCTTCTGCTTTACCAGTCAGCAACCCCATTAACGCTTGCCACAATCTGCCCCAGTAGTCATAAATCACCGCCAATATAGCGCCAAGCTGTACCACCACGACAAATAAATCAACTTTCTCTTTGGTCCAAAATCCCATCAAATCTGCTGATAGAATCATATAACCGGTACTGGATATGGGTAGAAACTCAGTGATACCTTCAACGATACCCATGATGACAGCTTGAATTAATAAAATGATATCCACAATGGCTTTCCTAGACACAGACCTACTGGTTGCGTAATACGGTTTTAATTTTTAGTATACCGAGACAGCACTGGCCATCACTATGCTTTACCTTGCTCTTTGAGTGTTTTCCATGCCTGATTGCGCAAATATTTTGGTAACGCATTTGCAGCATCGGTACCGCCAGAGGTGATAAATTGGGCGATACCTAATTGCCCGATCACCACCGCATCTGGCCTGACATCTTCATGAGATACTTGCCCATCCTGTCCTTTTAACAGTAGTGAGCCATTACCCACGATAGGAATGTTAAGCGCGGTTTGGCTGTCATAGTCTAATAACTGCTCAGTACTGTCGCTGTCACTATTCAACACAGGCTGCATGACGGTACGGTCTGCTTGATGGTTATCTGTTATGGCATATTGACCAAAATAAACTTGCTGCATACGAGCATCAAGGGCGCTATATACTTCAGTCAGACCATACTGTTGATACGCGCTCTGCGCTATCGCCTGCAAGCTTGAGACACCCACGCAAGGAAGATCATGCGCCACAGACAATGCTTGCACCACTGCTGTATTGATTCTGATACCGCTAAAGGCACCAGGGCCTCGGTTAAATATCAAAGCTTGTACATCAGCAAGGCGCAACTGGGCTTCAGACAACGCCGAATCAATCATAGGGAGGATTTGCTGCGTCTGCTGGCGCTTACCTGTCTCGGTATGACTCGACAGCACTTGACCGTTCGAATCTAAAATCGCCACCGAGCACTGATCAAACACGGTATCCATTGCTAAAAACATCATCACCTCGGCTTACACTACTTAGCATTATAAAAAAGCACTGGCTTCATAAATCAGCGCCTATCATAGCACTTGGAACAGGCTATTTTTGTGACTTTCTACGTTTTTCTTACTTTATCCATAAGAATTTATTTAAATAGGGCCAACGTATAAAAACCTCAAACTGTGTCAGCTTTGAGGTTTTTATTGCGTAGTGACTGTTGATAAAGTCAGCGACTACCTAAAAACGTGTTTTAAACTTCTTTGGCGCTTGCTTTTGCATCTCTTGCATTTGCTTTTGCATCTCTTCAGTGCTCGGCATATTGTTAGGATCAAGTCCCATTTGCTTTGCCATCTGCTCTGGATTCACATCTTTGGCACCGCCTTGTTGAGCACCGCCGCCAAATAAAGGCCCACCGCCGCCAGAGGCGCCACCACCCATCAACCCCTGCATAGACTTCATCATTTTACTGATGCCTTCGGGTTTTGAGATCATTTTCATCATTTTTGCCATTTGCTTGTGCTGCTTGAGCAAACGGTTGACGTCTTGAATCTCGCGCCCAGAACCAGCAGCAATACGGCGCTTACGGCTGGGATTGATCTTATCAGGATTTTTGCGCTCAAATGGTGTCATTGAGTTAATTAATGCTTCCATCTCCCGTACTTTTTCTTCTGGTTTGGCATCTTCGACCGCTTTTTGCATGTCAGAGCCGCCCATACCTGGCATCTTATCTAAGAAACCTGCCATACCGCCCATGCTTTTCATTTGCTGGAACTGGGTCAATAGATCCTCAAGGTCGAAGTCGCCGCCCTTTTGCATCTTTTTCGCCATTTTTTCGGCTTTATCGCGGTCAATTTTTTGCTCAACCTCTTCAACCAAACTTAGCACATCACCCATACCAAGGATACGCTGAGCGATACGTTCGGGATGGAAAAGCTCTAACGCATCTAATTTTTCGCCGCGGCCTAAAAACTTAATCGGCTTACCAGTAATCGCACGTACAGAAAGCGCGGCACCGCCGCGAGCATCACCGTCTGTCTTGGTTAAGATAACACCCGTCAGTGGCAGCGCATCATTAAAGGCTTTGGCGGTATTGGCCGCATCTTGACCGGTCATGGCATCAACGACAAATAACGTCTCTGATGGATTGACTGCGGCAGTCAGCGCTTTGATCTCGTCCATCATGGTGTCGTCGATATGTAGACGACCAGCGGTATCGATAATCAAAATATCTTGATACTGTATTTTGGCTTCTTCGATAGCGCGTTTCGCGATATCAATCGGATTTTCTTCAGTGCTTGAATTTACAAACTTGGCATTCACTTGACCTGCTACTTGCTCAAGCTGTTTGATGGCCGCTGGGCGGTAGACGTCAGCGGATACCAACATGACTTTTTTCTTATGGCGCTCTTGTAAAAATTTGGCCAATTTACCAGCCGTGGTGGTTTTACCCGCCCCTTGCAAACCTGCCAGCAAGTAGACAACCGGCGGCTTACCTGTCATCTCAAGCTGTTGGTTGGCACTGCCCATCATTTCGGTCAGCTCGTCATGAACGATTTTGACAAACGCTTGTCCGGGCGCGAGCTCTTTAAGGACTTCAGCACCAAGCGCTTGCTCTTTCACACGCTTCACAAAGTCACGCGTGACAGGGAGCGCCACATCCGCTTCTAACAGCGCCATACGCACTTCACGTAAAGTGTCTTTGATATTATCTTCAGTCAGTTGCCCAGTACCCACGATGTTACGCAGGCTTGACGATAAGCGTTCTGTTAAGGTATCAAACATAAATAACTCTCAGTTAAAATAATTCTTAGTTAAAATAATTTTCAGTAGCACCATTAAAATGGCTGACAAACCATATGAGTATGTTTTCAAATATTAGGCCGATTTTTTATAAAAGTATGATAAAAAACAGTCTACTATCAATACTATAGCATTAAGAGCCTGCAAAAATGACACTCGTTTTGCAAAAGGCTTGGGGGTTCTGCTTATCACTTGTTCATGGCGTATTTGGTTCACGCTGACTTAGCCAAGCATTTGTAAGGAATACGCAAGATGGTGCTCAATTGGTCACCATTTTATGATAAATTGGTCAATTATTCTAATCATTCCGATAATATCACTTTCGCATTGCATTGAGCGGGCATTATGGGCTCAATATAAGATGAGGCTTTATATCTGTGCACCTTGCATTCTTACTTGCTAGCCTAGCTTATATCTTAGTCAGCGTTTACATTGGTTGGGCGCTGTTTCTAGATAAGCCGATTCATAAAGGCATCAGTTTAGGCGTATTGATGGGCGGTATGGTCGCACATGCGGCGCTGCTGTATCCATACGTTGTGACCCTTTATGGTCTAAATTTCAACTTATTTAATGTGATTAGCTTAATCAGTTTATTTTTCTTGTTCTTTTACGTCTTGTTTTGTTTGTACCGCCCCGTGGTGAGCCTTGGCATCTTAGCCGCGCCCACTGCCCTACTAGGTATGATAGTCGGCTGTATTGGCCGCGCTCCTTATCAACCCATTGCTGATATCAGTATTGGGCTTGAGGCTCATATTTTGCTCTCTCTTGCCGCCTATTGTGTACTGCTGATGGCGGCGGTACAAGCGCTGTTTTTACGTCTACAAATCCGTGAGCTTAAACATCATACCGTTCACCGCTTTTGGGTCAATAAACTGCCGTCATTGCAAAGTATGGAGAGCTTGCTCTTCGATATGCTTTTGGTCGGATTTGTCTTACTTAGCATCGCGCTGGGCATCGGTTTTGTCTATGTAGAAGACTTGATGGCGCAGCACATTGTGCACAAGACGGTTTTCAGTCTGCTGTCGTGGTTGCTGTTTGGGGCGCTATTATTTGGTAGCTGGCGTGCGGGATGGCGAGGCAAACGTGCCGCCAACATGACCGTCTATGCCTTTATTTTGCTGGCCATTGGTTTTGTTGGTAGCAAGTTTGTGTTAGAGATGCTGATATAGGGATAGCGTCATAACAATATGGCGGTCGGTAGCAGTAGTACCGACCGCCATGATACTACTTTATGCACCACTGACTTTTTTCTTAGTTAAAAACCACCGTCTTATTACCTGCGACAATCACACGGTTTTGCACATGCCAGTTCACGGCACGCGCCAGTACGTTACGCTCGATATCACGGCCAATAGCCCGTAACTCCGCCACACCTTGGCGATGGGTCACCCGATGAACATCTTGCTCAATGATTGGCCCCTGATCAAGCTCAGCTGTGACATAATGCGCGGTCGCTCCGATCAGCTTGACGCCCTTATCATACGCTTGGCGATAAGGGTCTGCCCCCACAAATGCAGGCAAGAACGAATGATGAATATTGATCACCTGCATCGGCCAGCGCTTCACAAAATCAGACGACAGTATCTGCATGTAGCGGGCCAATACCAGCAAATCATTCCCTTCCATCAATTTATGAATCTGCTCTTCTGCCTGTTCCTTATTGTCTTTGCTCACAGCAACATGATGGAAGGTGATGCCAAAGTTTTTTACGGCTTGACGTAAGTCAGGATGGTTACTGACCACGCAAGTAATTTCGCAATCAAGCAAGCCGCGTTGGTGTCGCCACAATAAATCTAACAACGCATGATCAAACTTGGACACCAAAATACCCACCTTGGTCTTGACCGCATTGTTATGTAGTCGCCATTCCATATTATGGCGTTTGGCGACCGTATGGCTAAAGCTGACTTCAAAATTATCAATAATCTCGCTTAGTCCTGCTAAGGCAAATTCTAAACGCATAAAGTATTGACCGCCTTCGTGAGCGGTCGAATACTGATCTAGCGTGATGATATTCGCGCCATAACGATGGATAAACTCAGATACTGCTTGTACGATACCGGCTTGATCTTTGCATTTGATCAAAAGCGTTGCGGTATCGATAGCAGTGGTGACTTGTTTGCTCTGTGAGGCTGTGTTGGATAGTGAAGTCGTTTTGGTATTGTCTGACATAATACGCCCAATATAAAAAATGATAACTTATCGCTGAAAACTACTGACAGCGTAGTAAACCAGTCATTTTAATCTTTTTTGTACTATTTTGCTGAGCGAGTTGGTTGTTTTTATTTATTTAGCTGTTTGAGATGACAAACTAAAAACCCCCAACGTAAGGTTGGGGGTTTTACCGAATAATGCACTTTAAGTTAATGCGAGGTAGTGGCTACTCAACTTTAAGCGTTTTAGAGAAATTGACGCCACTACGACTGATTTTGATTTTAGAACCTAGCGCAAATGCCTCGTTAAAATCTACGATAAAGCTATCGTAACCTGTCGTTACTGATCCTGAGCTCTCTCCATTAATAGCTACAGTATAGTTTGATTGTGATGGTGCATAAGGCGATAAGATTACTTTAGTAGTATCTTTTTGCTCATTAATGAAAACATTCATGCTATTTACACAAGTTGCGCCAGCATCACCAAATGGACTTATACCGCCAATCCATGGAGTCATTATGTCTGAGTCAGATACTGATACATCTCCCTCTAAAACTGGTAGACGATAATTAATATTTTGCGTGTTTTCGCTACCATTTACAAAAGTTGATGCATCGAAACGTACTTTTACCCAGCTTGAGTAGCGCATTGGATAGCGAATCTCAAAATCAGCTCGACCTTCATCATCTGTGACAAATGAGTAGCCATCATCTGATAAAGTGCCACCAATAATAGCCACAGGGTTAATAGTCTCTAATTGACCGTTACCAATGCTACCGTCGCTATTAAAGTTAATATCTTCGTCCTGATCTAACGTATAGTTGTAATTTAGATCCTCAGTTGGTATCCAATTAGATTCTAAATAAATAGGTGACTTTTCAGAGAACACCTTAGGCTCTGGTGTGATAGAAATAATATTACCATTCTCATCCTTCTCTTCAGTATCAGCCGCTTGATACGTCACGGTACTGTCTAACAAACACACCCTTCCTTGCGCATATTGTGTGGCATAAGACTTAACAGAGACTTCTTGATTGGGTACAGCACGCCCTGAGCCGTCCATGACAGAGATTGAGCCACGTACGGTGTAGTAAATATCGTCAGAAGATATTTTATTAGCGAATGCTAGAGTAGTGTATACAGCTTCTTCTGAGACAGTAATATTGGTGGTTTTACTACCAATCCCTGCGTTATCCTCTAATAAACGTGCGTTGATAATGACACCGCCCACAGGAGAGCTGGCATTGGCTTGATAAACCACGCGCGCCTCACCTCTACTATCCGTTACCGCTGTTGCAGCAGACAAACGACCTGCTGACGAGTCTGACGCACGACTAAAAACGACCGTTTGCCCTTCGACTGGCACATCGTTTTTGTCTTTGACTGTCGCTACCACTTCGGTGCTACCACCAGGAGTAATAACAGACTTTACTGCTTGGAACAGCATCTTAGCAGGCGTGGTGGCACGGAAGCGTGTATCAACTGTGGTTTGATAACGCGGCTCACCGTTTTGCAGACTCTCACCAAGTACAGTCGCTTGTAGTGCAGTGATACCAGCAAGCTGAGATGTCAAAGTGACCGGTATGGTAATAATATTGCCATTGATATTATTTTGCGCTATCGTTTTGGTAGTAATAACATCGTTATTGTTAAACGTACCGATAGTGGTCTGTATCTCAACATTTTTGCCCAACAGATCATTTGCTTCACTTAAAGAGTCAGTACGGATCTGTACATTGATAAGCTGCGGCGTATTAACATCATAAACGTCTTTGATATCAATGAAGCTGATACCTGCCTGTGAGACCTTAACCAGCTCAATACTATTTAGACTGCGCTGAATATTGATACTATTTTCACCCAAAGCGCGCGCAAATACACGTAAGTTACCATTGCTATCAAAGGTGAGCTGATTCTCATTGATTTCAAAAATCGCTTGACCGTCAGCATTTGTGATAACTTTGGCCGTCGATGCAATCAAGTCATCATTAGCGTCAACCAATTGTACCTCTGCATTGCTAATTGCTTGTCCTGTACCATCAACTAGTGCGGTGGTGATAGTAAAGACTTCATCATCTTGAAGCTTGGTGTTTGTCGCCTCAAGATCAATTTTAGTACCAACTGCTGATAAGCTTAATATTTTGCTCTCGCGTGTGGTGAGCGTGACATCGCCATTAGCGTCATACTCTGGCGTGACGATTTTGGCCTCAATATCAATGGCGTGATTTAGACGCGCATTGATGCTGCCTGCGGCTAAAAGTACGCCGACATCAATTTGACCAATAGCATCAGTGGTTACCATACTTGGTGTGGTGAGTGCCGCCCCACTTGCCGCAAGATTAGAAATAGCAAGCTGAACAGGGACGCCTGCTAAGATACCACCCTTACTGTCAGTGACACGGATGATGGCATTGGTCTGATCGCCTCCTGTGGTTAAGGTAGGCTTATCAGAGCTGACAATAATTTGATAGCTATCAATGGTGGCGGTATCTACAGCGACGATATAGTCCTGTGTTAATTCATTATTTTCAGCCGTAGTTGTTTTTGCCGTGAGTCGAATACCCTCTTCTAGAATTGCCTGATTAACGTTAGCACCATCTTCGAGGGTCAGATTAAAAGTAGCCACGCCATCACTGTTGGTATTAGCGGTACCATTAGAAACAGTGACACCCGTTCTGATAGGATCATCAACGCTCAAAGTGACTTCACGATTGCCGATAGCACCGTCTGTATTCTCTAAACGCACAAATACCTTAAAGGTATCGCCTTTGGTATTTACAACCTTATTGGCGCCAATAGTGATGGCCTCCGTCGTCCCATTAGGAATAACTGTGCTCACCGTACTGGCTTGGGTGACAATATTACCGTTGCTATCAGCGGCTGATAACCCAATAATAAAGCTATTACCAATAGTTGTTTTTTGCTCATCGGTTAAATTGTTTGGTACCGCTAGAGTAAATACAGCTTTACCTGAATTATCAGTTGTTTGACTACCGCCTGATACCAAAGTGACACCTTGGCTGGCGATAGAAGCCGGTAGTGCAAGAAATATTTTTTGTCCAGTGACAACGTTACCTTTGTTATCTGCTGCCACTACTTCAATCTGTGTTTCGCCGCCATTTAGATTTAAAGCCTTGGTTGAGCTAGCTTTCAAAGAGATAGCCGCTGTCATAGATTGGACCTTAATTTTGACCTGCTGCTGTTTGCCAGTTAGTGTCTCTGTCAAAGTCGCTGTTAATACTTGTTTGCTGAGCGCTTCTTTTTGCTCATCACTCAAATTACTTGGCACCACAACGTCAAAATTCACCAAGCCATTAGCATCTGTGTTTTTAATGATAGTTGATGAGCCAATCTGACCATTTACTGTCAACAAACTTGCCAAAGTCTTATTTTCAAAGGTTAATGTGACTGGTTGACTGCCGACTTGCTCACCAGATGACTGATTATTTAACTGTGCTTGGATGCTGGCCGTACTTCCCACATTATTAAGGACATAGCCAGCTTGATTATCAATATTATTGGTTGCGTTCAAAATATTGAGCATCACTACTGGCGTCGTAATATTTACTTTCTGTATTTCAGATTTGTAAGTAATACCTTTTTCGACATAAGACAGCTGATAATTGATACCCGTGTTTTTAAGGTCAGCACGCTGCTCAGCTGTTAGACCACTTGGTATATTAACCGCAAATAAGGCGTCACCATTGAAGTCAGTCATCGCCGACTGATTGACCGTAACACCATAATTCTGTGCCTTAGCACCCAATATGATAGCAACACTCTGGTTGGCAATCGGTTGAGCTGAGTTACTGCTAGAGGATAATCTAACACTGATATTACCACTACCACCGAGTTCGCTGATAGAAGGATTAGCAATAGAAGCGAACTGAATACTACTGATTGGTTGTTCAACATTCACTGTTTGGATAATTTTAGATTGTGTGCCATCTTCATCGGTCAAGATTGCCGTATATGCGATGCCTGACTTAATCAATTGATCACGTTGTGGTTGGCTTAAGCTTTGACTAACACCAATAGTGAACTCTGCTACACCACTACCATTAGTAGTTTGCTCATTACCTTGAATGGTAATACCAGTGTTCGCACCCTCATTAAGAACCAGTTTTACTGTTCTGCCAGCTGCTGCACTACCATTTTTACGTTTGGCTGCAATCTGTAGCTTAAATTGCTCTTCTAAAATATTTACAGTAGTAGGAATGCTTTTGGCAGTTAATGTGATGTCACTTTGACCAATATCTGAACCAATCAAAATACGCTCGCTAATTGCTGTACTACTAGCACCAGAAGCTTCAACAGCATTCACACTTAGTATAAAGTTGCTCGCTTTTTCTAATGCTGCTTTTTGTGCTTCAGTGAGTCCTGCAGGTACACGTACTGTGTAGCTTACAATACCTTTGTCATTGGTAACTTGCTCAGCACTACCATCAATAGTTAACAAGCCTTGGTTTGTTAAGGTCATGGGTAGACTGGCAGAAACCAATTGTTTGGCTACTGCGCCACCATTTTTGTCATTGACTCTAAAGCTTACAATAGCGCTACCGCCCGAGCTTGATAATTGTTTTTTGTCACTTCCCTCAAAACTGACCACATTTGTTGCTTCTGGGATCTCAACCAAGCTTTTAAAGGTTTTGGCAGTGACTGAACGATTAGGCTCTGATAACGTTACTGTGTAACTAATACCGTCTTTAGCCAACTCTTGACGTACAGAGTCTTCGAGCTTAGGCGCTATTACCAAACCCACAGTTACCTTACCTTTATCATCCAAAATTAGCTGATTGCTTTCTAAACTCACACCATTAGGCGCATCGTTGAGCTTAACAACGACTTTAGCACCTTGGATATCAGTTAGTACGTTACTATTTTTGGGATTAGCAGTGATAGTCAGTTGTTGGGTATCGCCATAAGCGCTAAGCGGCTTTGAGCTATTAGCTACAACACTTAAACCATAATCAGAGATTGGTATCGCTACAGATAATCTGCCTGTTTGTTGCTTGGTAGCACCATTTTTCTCTTGAATACTAACAGCATACGTAACACCTTCATCTTTTAACAGGACATCGCGCTCAGCTTTTGATAGATTTTCATCTATTTTGATATTAAAAGTGGCAATACCATCAGCATTTGTGACTGCGCTACTCCCCCCTACGATAGAGATACCTTTAATATTATCAATACCTAGTCCAACTTTTACATCTTGAACACGAGCGCCATTACTGTTTTTAGCGATTACAGTTAACTGAGCATTATCGCCATAAGGGTTTAATGCATTGTTAGAGACTGAAGTGGTACTTAATACCGAGCTGATATTAAGCTTGCTTTCAGTTACTTGTGTTCCATCACCACTACCTTTTTTATTTACTGAAACTTTCAACTCTTGCGGCGCCACAGCTGTGCCATCTGCTTTGTTAGCAGTAGCCACTAGAGTAAAACCATTTTTTATCAGTTCATCTTTATCAGCAACAGCTTGTGGATTTAACTTAAGATTATATATAGCATTACCGTCGCTGTCGGTAGTTTGTACACTTGTACCCTCAATTGTAATCCCATTGGCTTCAGAGTTTTTTACGTTTAAACTAACTGCCTTGCCCACCATAGCCCCACCAGATTTTTTCTCAACCGCTTTAACCGTAACGGTAAATAAGGTTTCTTCATCTGATAACTCAACAATAGATGGTGCAGGCGTTAGTTTTTGTAAAAAGAAATCAGGCTCAACATCTGGCACTTGTTCACCGCCACTGTTATTACCATTACCTGTCCCGGGCTGCTCCACACCTAAATCAGGTGCCGGTGCAACAGAATCTACGGTATCACCATCACCGCCACCACCACAGCCTGCCAAGGCTAAAGCACAAGTCAAAGAAGTGAGCCGAAATAACTTAGAAGTAAACGGTAGTGAGGGGTATGACATGTTTTAGACTCCGCGTGGGCAGTAATTGATACGAGCAGATAAGCAAAAATCATTACACAAAATCCTAACAGATTGGTAATGATACATAGTTTTACAGTTAGGCCAGTTTTATTAACCGATTGACCCCTGCCGTCAAATCCGTACAACTAAACTTGGGAGATTTTAGTTACGCAGCCTGACGATAATAATCAAACCACACCTGTCTTGGCGATTTATAGCCTAAACCCTTTTGAATTCTCGTTTGGT
>NZ_QQAI01000023.1:0-31512 GCF_021023115.1 Psychrobacter sp. CCUG 69069 | reverse complement strand
AACCAAACGAGAATTCAAAAGGGTTTAGGCTATAAATCGCCAAGACAGGTGTGGTTTGATTATTATCGTCAGGCTGCGTAACTAAAATCTCCCAAGTTTAGTTGTACGGATTTGACGGCAGGGGTCACATCCCCTGAGTACGGACTGACTGAAAACCGATGCGACAAATATCCAGCGGTTGCACTCTCGATAAATACTACCGTTAATTCATTATCTGCCAGTAATTTTGCACAACTATCAGGCATAACGGCCTCCTCAGTAAACCAAAAGCCCATTTCACGTGAGTAAAATCATTTTTTATCTAAAAGCACGATGCTTAATTACAGATTATATCGAATGCTTATAATAAAAAGACCGCACAGTATTTAAATGCGGTCTCTTATACTTAAATTTTCTCATATTAGTATAGTGTTGTTTATCTTAATAAGATTACATACACGTTTGAAGATCTAGGTTCAATAGTTGTTTTCGCGACGCCATGTATCTACATCACGCTCAGCATCTTCTTTGGAATGACCGTAGCGCTCTTGGACACGTCCCACGAGTTTATCACGGTCACCTTCAATGTGAGTCAGATCATCATCTGTCAGATCTGCCCATTTTTGTTTTACTGAACCTTTAATTTGGTTCCAATTACCTTTCAAAGTATGTTCATTCATAGTGGTACTCCTTTTCCATTTTTTATAGTCAAACTTTTATAGTTAAAACTGAATAACTCAATTTTATTAAAAATCAGTAAGCGCTATAAAACTTACGCCGACCTCCCTAATATTAGGAAAGGAGGATTGAGCTGTCTGTATAAAGAATGTTTATAGTAGTACTTAACTGCTATGTTAGTTACGCTAACCTTTCAATAACCCTGTTTTTGTTATGAGAAAGCTTTTAACGTACATTTTTTATGTAAAAGTATTTGTCTTTAGCGCAACTCACATTAATGGGCGAAATTCTATAATAAGGAGTTCTTGCACCTCATTACTATAGGCTCTAAAGCTAGGCATACTCATTCATGCCTCTAAAAAAACTTTTTTTAATAAAAATAATAACTTAAAACAAAAAAAATCCGACCACATTAAGTGACCGGATTTTTAGTATTTGGTGGAGATGGCGGGAGTTGAACCCGCGTCCGCCAGCATTACGCTCATGAATCTACATGTTTAGTTTCTGTCTTTAGTTTTAATCCGCACCGATCCGACAGTCAGGATGGATTGGACGATTCTCTACTTTTGAACCCAAGCGATTGAGACAATCCCTTGTGGCGAGCCTACATGCGGACGCTTCAACTTAGTTAACCAACTGTAGGTGATCAGCAACTAAGTAAGCAGGGTTTAAGCTGCTAGAGCGTAAGTTTCGTCGTTTGCGACTATAACAATATATGTTTGATTAACGAGAGGACATACACTCTCGACATGCATCATTGAGTTTCATCACCAGCGTCGAAGCCAGAACATCCCCAATAAGGTTGACTATTATATAGGACTTATAGGCTAGATTTCAACCTATAAGACAGTGGCATTACATTAAGTTACAGCTTAATTGTCTCAGCCAATACCTTATTTAACCATTGCCCGATATTTTGAATCTGCGGCATACAAACCTGATGCGCCATCGGATAAGTATTGTATTCGACACCATAGTCTTTTTTCGTTAGTAGCTGATGCGCCTGCTCGCCCAAAACCACAGGAACGACTGGGTCGTGAGTACCATGCTCAATGAGAATCGGCATGTTTTTATTAGCAGTGCTATAGTCGATGTTGTCATTGGTCGCCAAGTACGTAGAAAGCGCCATCAACCCAGCCAAGCGCTCAGGGTAGCCCAATGCCACGTGATACGCCACTGCCCCGCCTTGCGAAAATCCTGCAACAACAATGTGTTCAGGGCTGACACCGCGCTCAACCTCGCGACGAATTAAATCCTGTATTTGCTGAGACGACTCTTCAATCTGAGCAGTATCGACTTTGCGCTCTAGGCTCATCTCTAAGATATCGTACCAAGCTGGCATCACCATGCCACCATTTACCGTTACGGCACGCTTAGGGGCATGCGGAAAAATAAAGCGGACGGCCATATCATCAGTCAAGCCTAGCTGCGGTACCACAGGCTCAAAGTCATGACCACTAGCCCCCAAACCATGAAGCCAGATGACGGCTCTATCTATCGGCTTTTGTGATGGGTTATGCTCAACAACGACCGTGTCTAAATAATTACTCATACTCTTTAGATTCCTTTAAATAAGAACGTTACGTACAACCGAATTTTATTTTCAATGAAGCGGATTTTTTGCCGCATATTTTAGTTTTTTATAGTAATGCTGGTTATTCTACCGCTTTTAAGCCAAACCATCCGTCAAAAATCATTCACTCACAACCTTAATTTTCAGCCATTTGTCATATTTTGTTAGGATGAAGAAAAAACTGAAAACATTTTTTAGGCTACGCTCACTTAATAGGCAGATACATAGTGCTTTGAACACTGTATGACGCCTTATGATGATTTTTCAATGTTCATAGACAAACAAGCTTAAAAAAACGATTTGTCATGAACTGTCTACTACCTTAAAAGCAGGCAGTTACTGAGGCACATTGTTAAACCAACGGAGGTTTATCGACTCAATTATCCCTCTCTGGAACAGTCGCAAAAAAGGAAACAGCCACAAAAAAGCCCCTTGTTATTCCTAATGACCGCTAATTAGGAAAACAAAGGGCCAACAGCACAAAAAAAACCGTCTAAACGATCGCCTGTACCGGCTGTTTTACGTCAGCGTTTTGACCTCGATGGCGCAGATAGTGATCGAGCAACACAATCGCTAGCATGGCTTCAGCAATGGGCGTTGCCCGTACACCAACGCACGGGTCGTGACGACCTTTAGTCAGCATATCAATCGCCTCACCTTGAGTATTGATACTCTTGCCAGCCGTGGTGATACTTGATGTGGGCTTAAGGGCAATACTGACTCGAATATCTTGGCCTGACGAGATGCCGCCCAAGATACCGCCAGCGTGATTGGCCGTGAAGCCGTCTGGCGTCATCTCATCACGAGAACGATGACCAAACTGCCCGGCGACCGCCATACCATCGCCAATCTCGACCCCTTTGACGGCATTGATACTCATCATGGCATGGGCAATATCCGCATCCAAACGATCAAACACTGGCTCACCAAGCCCGACTGGCACGCCACTGGCAATCACTTCAAGACGAGCACCGCAACTGGTCCCTTCACGGCGTAGGTTATCTATCAGTGCCTCAAAACGGCCAATGGCTGCTTTATCCGCACAGAAAAACGGATTGCTATTCACAAATTCCCAATCAATTTGGCTGGGGTCTAAGACGTTACTGTATTCATTCCCGATTTGGGTGACATGACCACGGACTTGAACCCCCAAACGATCTTGTAGATATTTCTTAGCGATCGCACCAGCCGCGACCCGCATCGCCGTCTCACGTGCTGATGAGCGTCCACCACCACGGTAATCACGGAAGCCATATTTCATACTATAAGTATAATCAGCATGACCCGGACGAAAAGTATCTTTGATCTCACTATAGTCTTTTGACTTTTGATTGGTATTACGAATCAATAGACCAATAGAGGTGCCTGTTGTTTTGCCTTCAAACACACCAGAGATAATCTCAACTTCATCAGACTCACGGCGCTGGGTTGAGTACTTTGAGGTGCCCGGTTTGCGGCGATCCAAATCTACTTGTAGATCCTCTTCAGACAATACTAAGCCTGGTGGCACGCCATCGACGATTGCCATCAGACCTGCTCCATGCGACTCACCACAAGTGGTCACCGTAAAAACCTGACCGATACTGTTGCCTGCCATATTTATCCTTAAACAAGTAAACGCGACTGCTGTCTATTTGACCAATTATTTATCGTGTGGAGTGTTTACTGCCACAGTTTATCGACTACGTACCCATGACTACTGAATGCTATCTAATAATTGCACATAAGCGGCAAACAGCTGACGATGTGCCATTAACTCATCATAAGTAATAGCAAAAACCCCATGACCACCGTGAGCGAACTTTAGCCAATCGAACTGAATTTCAGGATACGCTTGTTTTAAGGCCCATTCACTATCGCCCACTTCACAAATCAATAAGCCTTCTGGGCTTAGATACTCTGGCGCTTCAAATAAGATGCGATGCACCAAATCTAACCCGTCTTGACCCGCTGCTAATGCGTGCTCAGGCTCGTATAAAAACTCAGGTGGTAGGTCTGCCATGATGGCCGCATCGACATACGGTGGATTAGTCACGATCAGCTCATACTGGTTTTCAGTAGGAATTTTAGCGAACAGATCTGACTCAATGACATTCACTTGATGACCAAGATCATGATGGTCGACGTTAACCATAGCTACTTCTAGTGCGCCTTTATCAATATCAACGGCATCTACCAAAGCATCGACGAAGCGCGTGGCAAGGGCAATAGCAATACAACCTGAGCCGGTACATAAATCTAAAATGCGTTCAGGCTGCGACAGTTGCTTGACGTCTAAACCATGATCGTAAAATACAGCGGTCTGCTCGTTGACACTAAGCCCAAGCGGCTTGGCCAGCTCATTAACCTCAAAATACGGATGAAACTGCTGACGTATCAATTCTGCAATAGGTGAGCGTGGAATTAACACCCGCTCATCAACATAAAAAGGCAAATCACAAAAGTAGGATAAGTTAATTAAATAACTGAGTGGTTTACGCTCAGCGATACGCTCTTCTAACAAGCTCAGTACCAACTGCTTCTCTGATGTGGTCAGGCGACAGTCCAAAATCTGCTCATTCGCTGACCAATCTAAAGAGAGGGAATGCAAAACGATCGCGGCGGCTTCAGCAAACTCATCCGTCGTGCCTTGAGCAACAACCACATCATAGTTACGCAGCTGAGTGACTGAAAAACGAATAAAGTCACGAATACTGACTAGCTGCTCACGTGCTTCTTCCAGCTCTGCATGCAGGTTGGCAAATTGGTCGTCCTCACCGAGAAGCCCAGTTTCCAAATCATACTCCATCGTATTGTCTAAACCCTTAGCCTCATTGTCGTTAAAGTACTGGTTTTGAAACTCTTCTGCGCTCATTGTTTGGTCTTCTGACATATCGCACCTTGCTGATTGCATGTTCACTGACTACATGCGGATGGGTTAAACCGCTTTTTGTAAAAAGCCGATCTATTAAATAAAAATCTCGTCATACATTATAGACACAAACACTAAGTAGCGCCAATATTTGCACACGTACTGGCATTTGCTTTTATAAAGATAGCGGTAATAGTCCAGCATTACCCTATACACACTCTCGCTCAGTTATTACCCAACTGTAGTGAATACGTCAACGGTTGACGTTTAGCAAGCCTTAACCGAAAAAAGATGTGTCGAAAGTTTGCGAAGCAACCGAATTATGCGCATAATAGCCGCATTAATAGCAACCACAAGTGATTCAACATGATGAAAATAAAGCCTATTATTACTGCTATATCTATTGCTGTCGCTAGTGCCAGTGTTAGTGCGCTCGCCGCACCTGCTGATAGTACTCGCACATTGCCAGTACGCACCGCTGACTCACTGCCTAGTATTGCCAAAAAAGTGAGCCTCAATGTACAAGAAACTCGCAGCACCTCACTAGACAGCCGCGCCCCTACAGCAGCTCAGCCCAAGCCAACTAACGATAAGCCTGCTAATAGTAAGCCAGCTAACAATAAGGCAGACCCTAAAGCCGCTGACAGTATGACGCAACTCATCGATTCAAAGAATAAGTCAGCCGCCTCTGTGATCTCAGAAGATCCAGCGGAACCAAACTCGACCACTGCCGATAATATGAGCGCAGCAGAGCTGACACTTAAAGATGAGCAGTCTGACAGCACGGACGATATTAGCGAAGGTCAAGCCGTTGCCGCGCCAAGTGACATCTCATCTATTGATTCATCTGATCCGCTGGCGTTTGAATTGCCTGAGAGTGAAAAACGTCAAGATTTCAGTGATGACCCTACCATCAAAAACATCGAAGATAAAGATGGTAAAAGATACACCACCCTGAACTTGTCAAACTACGCCAAACAAGTAAATGAGGCTGTCTGGTCCCCTAACATGAAAGTCAACTCAGCAATGACCATTAAAATGCAGGCTTTGCTCGATTGGAACCACGCCTCTCCAGGTCCTATCGATGGTGGCTGGGGTATGAACAGCAAAAAAGCCCTTATCAACTTCCAAACCATGAAAGGCTTGCCAGCAACGGGCAAAATGGATCAAAAAACGTGGAATGCGCTGATCAAAAACATTCCTGCCAACAAACCTGTGCTCGTAACTTATACGCTAACTGAAGATGATATCAACACCAACTTTGCGTCCACGCCTTCTGGATCAGAAGCCAAGTCAAAAATGAAAGGTCTGTACTACCAAGACATCAAAGAAATGCTTGGTGAGCGCTTTCATATGGATGTACGCTATCTAGATAAGCTAAATAAGAGCAAAGAGTATAAAGCTGGCGAAACCATCACCGTCCTTAATACACGCGGTCCACTTAACCAGCGCATCAACCGCGTGGTTGCCAACAAAGCGGACAAAACATTGTACGCGTATAATGGCAATCAACTGGTCGCGACTTACCCAACGACTGTGGGCAGTGATGCCACCCCTTCCCCACAAGGGACGTTTAAAATCATCAATAAAGTAAAAATGCCTTGGTATAAAGCGACAGTCGGTGAAGGCACGCAGAAAAAAGTTCACATGCTACCACCAGGGCCAAACAATCCTGTCGGCGTTGTATGGATGGGCTTATCTAAACCTTCTTATGGATTACATGGCTCCCCAAAACCTGAAGGCATCAGTCGCCAAGCATCAGCAGGTTGTGTGCGTTTGACCAACTGGGATGTGTTAGAAGTTTATGCCAATATCGAAAATGGTGCGACCGTTGAGCTCAAATAATTAGCCACGGTAATATCAAAAAAGACCTCTACATCGAGGTCTTTTTTTATGCGTATTGGTTTTACGTCTACCTAATAGATTGTGTGGGTGCAACTCACAATCTCCGCTCAAACTTAAGCTTTATAACCTTCTTCATTGCCCGTAATACTACCGACTTTTTTGGTAAAAAACATGCCTGCTGGGATGGAGACCAAAATACCCAATAATACCGCTATTTGAATATGAGGAATTTCATTAAAGCCTGTGATTAACGCGCCAATGATAAAAACGCCAATGGTGACTGTTGCGGCTATTGAATAGATGACAGAGAATAATGGCCAGTTCATAAGTTATTCCTCATTTTAATTGTGGATATACTACCTTATACACCAATCCCACATAAAAAGTAAGTATTTATTTTAAACCTTTAGGCCAGTTATATCAGGTGACGAAGTATGAAAACCCTGTTATGATTAAGGTTTTTATATTAGTCCTTCTACCCCTTAAGTATCGTCTTTCAACTGTCTCCAATTACCTCCTCTTTTCTTCTGATGTGTCGCAAAAAACCCCTATACCTTTAGCTATTTATCATTACAATAATGACTTTCTGTTAACTCTTAAGAAAGCTACCTTTTATGACCTTACCTGAAGAAAACCCATCTAATGAGCCGGTGACACCAAACAACTCAGCGGAGACTGGCCACCATGCTACTGAACCAGAGGCTGGAACTCAGACTACGCCTGATGCCCCTACACTAGATGCGGCGGTAAGTCATGACAAAACAGAGGAGCTTGATCAAGATATACCCTGTGCACAAATGCCTGATGCACAAGTCAAGGTAGAGTCGCTTGCGCCTGATGTGGTAGTCGCCACATTAGAGCCGTCTGAGGCTGAGTCACCGTCAACCGCTGAAGACTCGCCAGCTATAGGGGAAAAATCACGGACAAAATCAGAGTCAGATTTTTTTCAATCAGACTCTGCGGACTCAACAGCAAAGCCCTCTCAAGACAGCGGGGAAGTATCCGTTGAAGCAGAAGCTGCTCACCCTGCCACTGCCCAAGAGACCTCTATCCAAAAGACCTCTATAGAAAAAATGGATGGTCAATCAGCGGACACATCCACTTGCTCCCATGTTCCTACAACAAAAACACTAGCCTCTACTCATCAACAAAAAACCGAAGATGGAACCAAAGACGATCACAAAAATGGGAATCCGGACAATCAAAAGCATCAGGATAGTGACGATATAGAGAGTACCAACAAGCACAGCGAACAGGAAAGTGACGAAGAGGAAGAAGTCAAAGAAGAGAAAGAAGCCAAACTTGAGTCTTATAAGCAGTTTGTCGCTGAACAATTTAGCAACCAAAAGGTAGATTATCCAGAGGTGCGAGTCAAGATTGAAGCAAGCGCCCTGCCTAGCAGAATGTACTTTATCATGAATACGCTCTCCGCCATTATCGCCAGTTATGGGCTGGTGACCAACTCAGCTGCTGTGGTCATTGGCGCTATGCTGGTGGCGATGATGCTGGGTCCTATCACTGGAGTCGCACTAGCAATTATTGACCATCGCATGCCGCTGCTACGCAAATCACTTATTACGGTGGTTGTTGGCGTGTCATTGGTGGTACTGGTCGGTTTTGTAGTTGGCTGGCTCCACAAAGATCAGCCATTGACCGCAGAGATATTGTCGCGCACTCAGCCAACTTCCATGGATTTAATGATCGCGTTAGCTGGAGGCACGGCTGGTGCCTATGCGATGGTGTCTCCGCACCTCTCGGTCGCCGTTGTAGGCGTAGCCGTCGCCACCGCTTTGGTGCCACCTCTTGCTGCTAGTGGCGTTTTATTTGCCAATGGCGAGATGCAGCTTGGGTTTGGCGCGCTTTTATTAGCCGCCACCAACATTATTGCCATTCAATTTACCAATGCCCTTGTCTTATGGGTATTGGGCTTTCGCCGATTGGTTGATGATGACTATAAATCCAATACTTATCTGACTTTTTTGCAGCGCAATGCGGTGACTTTATTGCTGCTGGGCGGCTTGGGCGCGTATCTGACTATCAACCTACAGACCAATGCCAAGCAGCAAGTGTTTGAGAGTAGCGTAAAAGAAGCCATCAACAGCTACTTTATCGATAAGGGTAACGTACTAACCAACACTCAATTCGACACCTCAGAAAACAACAAAGTCGTACGAGCGGTCATTCGCGGAGAGACGCTGCCAAGCTCATACGATGTCCGCCAAATTGAAACCATCATTACCCAAGATATGGTCGAAAACTTCCCCGAATATTTGCCGATCAAACTCCAATTGCGTTATCTACCAGTACAAGTCATTGAGTCCAACCCATTGGTACAAGATAAACTAGATAAGACCGATGCGGCGATTTTGACCAATTAACATTATATCCTGTAAAGTGAGCGGCAGTAGGTAGTCACAGAATAACCTAGCAGTTGTAACTCTTATACCAAGAGCTTGGGCGTTTGTGCTAAAATCGCATGCAAAATTATTTTTCTCAATTCTATCCGTCAGTAAGGAGCCGCTGTGAGCCAGCCATTTCGCTCAGCCGATATTCGCCAAGCTTTTATCGATTTTTTTATAAGCAAGCAGCACACCCAAGTCCCATCGTCTAGTTTGATTCCGCATAATGACCCGACGTTGCTGTTTACCAATGCCGGTATGAATCAGTTTAAAGAGACATTTTTGGGCATGGAGCCACGCGACTATACACGTGCCGTGACGTCACAAAAATGCGTTCGTGCTGGCGGCAAACACAATGATTTGGACAATGTCGGTTATACCGCGCGTCATCATACGTTTTTTGAGATGCTCGGTAACTTCTCGTTTGGCGACTACTTTAAACAAGCAGGTATTGAGTATATCTGGGAGTTTTTGACATCGACTGAGTGGCTGGCGATTGATAAAGATCGTCTCTATGTCACCATTTATGAAACCGATGATGAAGCCTTTGAGATTTGGAATAAAAACATTGGCATTCCAAGTGAGCGCATCATTCGTATTGGTGATAATAAAGGCGCGCCTTACGCGTCAGATAACTTTTGGACCATGGGCGACACGGGTCCTTGTGGGCCTTGTACCGAAGTCTTTTATGATCACGGCGCCGATATCGAAGGCGGCCTACCAGGTACGCCAGAAGAAGATGGCGATCGCTACATTGAGATTTGGAACTGTGTGTTTATGCAGTTCAATCGTCAAAAAGACGGCACGCTATTGCCACTTCCTGCGCCAAGTGTCGATACCGGCATGGGGCTTGAGCGTATTAGTGCCATCATGCAAGGCGTCCACGGCAACTACGAAATCGACTTATTTGTCCATTTAATGGATGCGGCGGCTGAGATTTTAGAGATTAAAAACGAACAACAGTCATCGCTAAAAGTCATCGCCGATCACATTCGTGCTGTGGCATTTTTGATTGCTGATGGCGTGACACCAAGTAATGAAGGTCGCGGCTATGTATTGCGCCGTGTGATCCGTCGCGCGGTACGTCATGGCAACAAACTTGGCGCCGATAGTGAATTTTTCTATAAGATGGTTGCCCCACTCGTGGCTGAAATGGGCAGTGCCTATCCTGAGCTAAAAGACAAGCAAAGCGCTATCGAAAACGCCATTCAAAAAGAAGAAGCACAGTTTGCTAAAACATTGGCACAAGGTCTACGTTTGCTTGCCAGCGAGCTTGAAGGCTTACAAGATGGCGATACGCTGTCTGGTGAAGCGGCATTCAAACTGTACGACACCTACGGCTTCCCGCTTGATTTGACCGCCGATATCACTCGTGAGCGCGGTATTGCGATTGATGAAGCGGAATTTGATGAACACATGCAAGCACAACGTGAGCGTGCTCGTGATGCGGGCAAGTTTGATGTTGATTATAGTAGCGTCATCCAAGTTGAGACGCCAACGACCTTTGTGGGCTATGAGCAGCTTGAAGAAGACGGCGTGACCATTGACGCGCTTTACCAAGATGGCAATCCGGCAGACAGCTTAACCGAAGGTATGGAAGGCGTTGTGGTATTGGATCGTACCCCATTTTATGCTGAAGGTGGTGGTCAAGTTGGTGAGCTGGGCGAAATTCGCACCGCAACTGGTGTCTTTGAGGTTCAAGATACCAAGAAATCTGGTCAGGCCATTATCCATTATGGTGTCGTTACCATGGGTGACATCAGCACCAAACAAACCGCGGACGCTCAAGTGCTCTCTAGCATCCGTGCAGCAAGCGCCAAAAACCACTCTGCCACTCACCTACTGCATGCAGCGTTGAGAGAAGTGTTGGGAGAGGAAGTCACGCAAAAAGGCTCACTGGTCTCAAGCGACGTGCTACGTTTTGACTTCTCCTATGACAAACCAGTCAGTGCCGCTGAGATCACGCGGATAGAGCGCTTGGTCAATGAGCAAATCCAAGCCAATACCCCTGCTCGTATCGAGCACATGTCTATCGATGAAGCGATGAAACAAGGGGCGATGGCGCTGTTTGGCGAAAAATACGGCAATGAGGTACGCGTACTCACCATGGGTACAGACAGCATCGTGGACGGGCAGCGCAAGCCTTTTTCTATCGAGCTGTGCGGCGGCCTACATGTTCAGCGCACGGGTGACATTGGCGTCTTAAAAATTACTAGCGAATCAGGGATTGCTGCGGGTATTCGCCGTATTGAAGCCGTCACTGGCATGAATGCGATTAAAAACATTCAGCAAAGCGAACAACAACTGAGCGAATTGGCCAGTCAGCTAAAAGTGAAACGTCCAGAAGTGGCGCAGCGTGTGCGCACCATGGCCGACAAGCAGCGCGACCTAGAAAAACAACTGGAACGTTTAGAGCAAAAAATGGCCAGTGCTCAAGCTGCAAGCTTGCTCGATGACGTTCAAACCATCGCAGGCACACCCGTTCTGATCAGCACGCTACGTGACATCGATGGCAAATCTATCCGTACATTGATGGATGACATCAAATCCAAACTGCCAGACAGCGTTATCGTGCTGATTGGCGATAAAGACGAGCAGTTGGCCCTAGCAGCCAGTGTGGCTAAGTCTGTCACTGCGCAAGTAAAAGCCGGTGATATCATTCGTCATTTGGCAAGTGAGCTTGGGGGTAAAGGTGGCGGCAAACCTGACTATGCACAAGGCGGCGCACCAAAGTCTAGCAACAGCACAGCCGTTATTGATGCACTCCCTGCTTGGATTGAAAGCCAACTTGGCTAAGCCATCAACCCAGTACTATGTGCTTTATCCCCCTCCATGCGCGATTGGTTATAACCACTATAACCAATCGCCATACATCTAAGCCACACTGACACTTAACGTTGTGACGCAGATATGATATAAAGGTCAACGTTTGAACACATTGTTCATTTATTGAGTTTAAACCACGAACATTGAATAAATAAAAGACATAGGGCGCAACTCTTATAATACGGCCTTAACTATGGAAGCATTGATTGAGAGTCACATTGGCGCTCATCAATGACAATAAAAGGTCATTAATGAATAACAGGTAGGTTTTTATGGCGTTAATAGTACAGAAATACGGCGGCACCTCGATGGGCAGTATCGACCGCATCAAAAACGTCGCCAAACGAGTCAAACGCTGGCATGACAATGGTCATCAAGTGGTCGTTGTGGTATCTGCCATGAGTGGTGAAACCAACCGTCTGATCGATCTGGCACGCCAAATTAGCACTCAGCCTGATCCTCGTGAATATGACCAAATGGTCTCAACAGGTGAGCAAGTCTCTATCTCCTTACTAGCCATGGCAATCAAAGAGCTTGGCATTGGTGCCCGCTCATTTACTGGTCGTCAAGTCGCTATTAAAACGGACAATGCCCATAATAAAGCGCGTATCGAAAGCATTGACGATAAGAACATACGTGAACAGCTAGAGGCAGGCAATGTCGTCATCGTGGCAGGCTTTCAAGGCATTGACGATGAAGGCAATGCAACCACGTTAGGACGTGGCGGCTCTGACACCACTGGGGTCGCTATTGCCGCGGCATTGGGTGCTGATGAATGTCAAATCTACACGGATGTCGATGGGGTTTATACCACTGACCCTCGCGTCACCTCAAAAGCCAAAAAGCTTGAAAAAATCACCTTTGAAGAAATGCTTGAGATGGCAAGCCTTGGCTCTAAGATTCTACAGATTCGCTCAGTAGAGTTCGCTGGTAAATATGGTGTGCCTTTGCGTGTACTATCTAGCTTTGATGAAAATACCGATGGCAGCTTTGACCAAGAGTTTCAAGACAACGTTGGCACCCTAATTACGATAGACGAAGGAGACAGTATGGAACAGGCAATCATCTCAGGTATCGCGTTTAACCGAGACGAAGCAAAAATTTTAGTACGCGGTGTACCCGATCATCCTGGTATCGCCTCTGCTATCTTAAGCCCGATTGGCCGCGCCAATATCGAAATCGATATGATTGTACAAAATCTTTCGGACAACGGTACAACCGACTTCACGTTCACTGTCAACCGCACGGACTTGGACAAGACCTTAAAAGTACTTAACGAAGAAGTCAAAGACGAGATTGGTGCGAAAGAAATCCTAGGCAACAGCGAAGTCGTCAAGGTCTCCTTGGTGGGCGTTGGCATGCGTTCACACGCTGGTGTCGCTAGTCTCATGTTCCAGACGCTCGCTGAAAACAACATCAATATCCAAATGATATCGACCAGCGAAATCAAAGTGTCTGTTCTCATTCAAGATCAGCACCTAGAAAAAGCCGTTAAATCGTTACATACGGCCTTTGGTCTTGACCGTGAAGATGGGGAAAGCAAAATCGCTGGGTTATAAAACTCCCAAAATCATTGAAGTATAGATTTAGCAGTTACGGTTATCAATTAATTGGCTACTCATTACTTTCAATAATAGTTTAATCAAATAGGGTCTTTTTAGATCCTATTTTTCTTTTTTATTATTGCTAGGATAATTGTTTACCTAAGAGTTTTGTGAAAAACCGTGACAGTATCTGTTATGCCCCCTATAATGGGGCTTTCATTTGGGCTAAATGAATCTACCTATCATTGCCGCTATAGCACAACGTTAAGTATTATGGTTATTATTAATACATTGCCTATCTAGTGCTGCGGTGATGTCCTGCAATTGAGAAGTAATCTGATGAGTAATAATTTTTTGATGCGACATAAGGAGTGTGACGCATGTTAATTTTGACACGCCGCGTGGGCGAAACGCTAATGATTGGTGATGAGGTCAGTGTCACTGTCCTAGGTGTTAAAGGCAATCAAGTACGGATTGGTGTGAATGCACCTAAAGATATCGCTGTACATCGCGAAGAAATTTATCAACGTATTCAGCATGAGCGTACTGTACAGTCGCAAATGCAGCATCTAGAGCAAGGCAGTTTTGCGCCTTCATTTGATGATGAAGACTACTTTAATCGCTAAGCTAAGATATCTAACGCTTAACTATCAATAATCATTGAGCACACATAAGCATTGTATTTTCATAAGTACGGTATTTTTGCTTTTGAATCTGCTCTGAGGTCATTTATTTATGAGTATCCGCCAATCAGATGTATCGGCTCTACTTAATGGTTTGAATAAAAAAGCCATTGGATTCAATGATGTCATCAGCTTTATTGATGATTTTTATCGTTATGCACCTGCCCCTTTTGTGAACGGAATGGTACATAATGCAGCCGGCGAAAACGAAGGTAGTGCGAAGATTTTTGGTTTTGCCAAGCACCATGGTCTTAATCAGTTAGACACGCTAAAACTATTCGGCGAACATTATGCCAAAGTGTTAGCGACGCCTAACAGTACAGATCATGCCAATATTCGCAATTTTTTACATTGGGGCTGGCAAGGGTTTTTGATGCAAAAGAACCCACTAACGGTTCGTCCTAGTGTTGATACAACAGCGCTGTAGCTGTTTATGAATTGAATACATCATTTATCGAGCAACAAAAAAGCCACGCTAACTAGCGTGGCTTTTTTATGGATGCTTGTTACCAACAATCGAAATTATTTGTCACGGAACTTAACCGGTTGCACGGCGCCTTTAGGATTTGGCATATTGGGATAATGGTGCTCATGCTCGACATCGCATTCAGCGCCAACGACAGACCCGTCTTCTTTGACTGGCTTATGAATGTAGCCAGTACGCTCGGCTGGCGGCAGGTGTTCATGCTCCCACACCATGACTGCTTGCATACAGGTTTCGCGCTGCTCAGCGGTTAACTTGCGGCCATCAGGCCATTTTCCGAGTTCAATCGCCATACGAAACTTATCAACCACTTCTGGCGTTAAACTGGTTAATATTGTTTGTTTGTCCATCCTATCTACTCTCCACCACTATTTTTTATATAACAGATGTGATTATTCATCGTCTATAATATCATCATCAACATCAAGACTGAATTCTTCAGCATGGACATTCCAGTGCAATTTGGTGCGACAAGCCTCATAAAAATCAAATCCTGGCGGATGTAACAATGTTAGCTTATCAGGATGTTTACGAATATAAAGGCGCTGCTCTTGCTCAAGTGGTACGCTTGGCTTGCCATCCGCACTCACCATCGGCTGAGTACGATTGTCTTCATGAATGCGAATACAGACCTCGCTGTTGCCGCTCACCACAATGGGTCGACTGGATAATGTATGGGGGTGCATAGGCACCAGACAAATGGCATCCATGCTCGGATGTATGATGGGACCACCTCCAGACAAAGCATACGCGGTAGAACCTGTCGGTGTCGCTGCTATTAAGCCATCGCTGTGCTGCCTATAAACGTCCTGACCATCAATTTTCATCTGAAAATCAATCATGTGTACTGATTTACCAGCATGCAATACTACATCATTGAGGGCCATATCTTCATGGATAATATTGCGCCCTTCTCGTATCTCCATGGTTAAGAGAAACCGATGATCCAGTTGATAGTCACCCATCAGCACCTGACGTAATTTAAACGCGGCTTCCTCAGGTTTTACATCAGCCAAGAACCCCAAACGCCCACGGTTGACGCCAAGTACTGGCACACGGTAACGCGCCAGCGCCTCAGCAGCATGTAATATCGAGCCATCACCACCGACGACGATGACCAAATCACAAATCTCACCGATTAAGCCACGTTTAACGATTTTGACTTTTTCAATCTCGGTGAGGTTTAAGGTTGGCAAGTTAGCCGTTTGCACATCCATAATCAATGTGAGGTTCATGTCATTGATCGTTTGGGCTATCTGCACCAGACTTTGAGTGACACTGCGTTTTCCAGCGCGGCCCATTAACCCAATGCGCCTAAACGCAGGGTTTTTGATAGCGTGGAACAGCTCTGATTCATGTAAGTGTGGCAATCGTGCTGACTGCGCTGAGTTTTCCATAAAACGACTCGGCATAACGGTAAAATACAAGGCAATGATAGCGATAAATGATTACTTAGACTAGCACGTTTATGAATTATCGTTGTTAACTGTCGTAATCAACCCCATATAACAGCCATCACACGTTAACTTTAGACGTGTTTATTTCGCTACTTCACCCCTCTTTATGCTAGTCCATTGGGCAACTCTAGAGTGGCGCGAGGCCTTGATGGCTGTCACGTAAACACAGTTGACAATAATAAGGGTTTTGCTAAAGTAGCTCATATCTATATTGTTTATATTTTATTAAGGATACATGTATGGCCAATCCTATTGTCAGTCGCGCAGAGCTTGCGATCGGCGGTAATCCTATGACGGTCAAGGGCGTGATTCAAAAGACCAGTCTGTTACTTGGATTATCCGCTATCACTGGTGTGGGCTTTTTCTTTTATGCCCTCATGGCTGGTTTGTCGCAAGGTTTTATTACGATGGCAGCCTTTGGTAGTATGTTTGCCGCTTTTGGTCTCGCTCTTTTTATCACCTTTAAGCCACAAAAAGCCAAAACGTTAGCAGTGCCTTATGCACTTTTAGAAGGCATATTCTTGGGCGGTATTTCTCTGTTCTTTATGAGAATGTATCCAAGCGTGCCAGTGACTGCTATGTGTGCAACTTTTGTGACAGCGGCCGTTATGTTAGGGCTGTATCGCTCAGGTCTGGTTAAAGTCACTGAAAAATTCCGCTCGATTGTGACCTCAGCGGTTATTGCTATCATGCTTGTATATGTGGCGCAATGGGTGCTTTCTTTAGCATTCGGCTCGTCCTTACCCTTCTTGTTTGAAGGTGGCGCTATTGCTATTGGCTTTAGCTTATTCGTGATTGTTATCGCTTCTTTCACGCTACTGCTAGACTTCGATAACATCGATCGCGGTGTGGCGATGGGGATTTCTGAAGATTACGAATGGTTATTCAGTATCGGTATCCTTGCCACCCTAGTGTGGATGTATATCGAATTTATGCGTCTACTAAGCTACCTACAAGACTAATCTAACGTCTGTCTAACGATCATTTGGTTTCAATAAAAAGGCCGCCTTTTATTAAAGACGGCCTTTTTTTATGGCGTAGTGCCAGCCCCACTTCTAGTCATTAAAACAGATAGACAGCGCCAAGCCATTTTTAGAGTGACATTAGGCGCGTTTCAGACGTAGCGCATTTAACACCACAAACAATGAGCTTAGCGACATACCAATAGCAGCAAGCCAAGGCGGTACATAGCCTAAAGCAGCTGGAATCAACACAACACCGTTATACATCAGTGCCCAGCGAAAATTTTGCTTGATGATGCGTTCGGTTTTATCGGCGATACGTTTGGCCGCAGTAATGGCTTCGATTTGTCCATTCAAAATAATACTGTCACTCGACACTTGCGCCAAATCCGCCGCGCCAGCAATCGAGGTCGAAACATCGGCCGCTGCTAATACAGGGGCATCGTTGATCCCATCCCCGACCATCAATACCACCGCCCCTTTGGCTTGCAATGTTTGGATATGGTTGACCTTATCCGTTGGTGATAGACCATTGTAGGCAAACTGCATCTCTAAGCGCTCAGCCATCGCCAGCGCTTGTGGACTTGGGTCACCTGTTAGCATCACAGACTCAATGCCCAGCCCTTTGAGCGCATCAAGCATTGGCTTGGCACTATCACGCACCTTGTCATTAAAATAGAAACACGCCAGCGCTTGCCACGTTTTTGACTCCCTTTTCTGACAGGACAGTACCACCGCTGAGCTGGCTCGCTGTGCCACCAAATCGATGGTCAAATCATGATTGCCAGTGGCATGACTATTAAGGCCATCTAAAGCAAAGTCCACATGTCCAATGCGGTACACAACACCATCAATCATGGCCTCCACCCCACCTGCTGGATAATGCTGCAACGCTTGGGTCGCGGGTAGATGTAACTGATAAGCAGCCGTCAGTAAGGCATGAGCGATTGGATGGCGACTACCCACCTCTAAAGCTGCGGCGATGGCTAATAGCTCATCTTTCTGCGCAGACAGTGCTAAAGCGTCAGGGTTATTTTGATTGATGGGCGTGGCTGGCTCAATATTTAGTAAATTTGGCTTACCATACGTCAGCGTACCCGTTTTATCAAAAGCCACGTGGGTGATCTCAGCGAGTGTTTGCAGTGTGTGCCCACGCGTCGTCAAAAAACCATAGCTGGCCAGTCGATTGGTTGCCACCGTTAGGGCGATGGGTGTCGCTAAGGACAGCGCACAAGGACACGTCGCGACCAAAACCGCTACCGTGGCCCAAATGGCTTGGCTTGGATCGACCATGTACCAACCGATAAAGACCAAAGCTGACAATACTAGTATCCGCGCCACAAACCAACGTGCCAGCTTATCCGCTTGCTGCGCAAGTTTTGGTTTCTCACTCATGGCACGGTTCATCAGTCTATCAATCAAGCCTATTTGGCTGTCTTCTGGCAATGCTGTGATTAGCATCTCAAACGGCTGACTGTCGTTTTGCGCGCCGCCAACGATATAGTCGCCTTGGTTCTTGATAATCAGGTCGCCCTCACCCGTCAGTAAGCTTTGCGACACTGTAGCGGTTGGACTGAGTAAAATACCATCACTAATAATCTCAGAACCAGCTTCCACCATAATGATGTCACCCACTTGCAAACTATGGGCTGTCACCATCTGCTTTTTTTCTGCACTATCTTCTGAATCATTTTCTGTTTTTGTTCGCGCTAACAACTGATTGCGTGACTGCTGCCAGTCTTGGGCAATACACGACGTTAACTGATGGACATTGGCCTCCATACGCTGCATAAAGTCAGGCATGGCTTCTGCTTTAGTGCTTGATACGTTTTGCTCGCCCGTTTCATTGACAATCAATACATCAGTCGGCGCGTTAGACTCTTCAATGGCTTTATCCGTCTCATTCTGTTGAGACTCGTTATCCTTGAGCTGCTGTAAAATACGCGCCGCAGCCCTTTTATCTTCAGCCACTTTTTGGACCAGCATAGGCTCCACCACCACCAGATCATTGGCCATAGTGGCGGCTTTTAAACGGGCATTGTGTTCAATATAACGCCCTGCTAATAAAAAGAAGATAAACATACTGACTGAGTCGTAGTACGTCTCTCCTTGTCCAGTAACGGTGGCATAGAGGCTGGCAAAAAAAGTGATGATCAAGGCCAGGCTAACGGGTACATCCATATTGACTTGGCGAGCCCGTATCGCTGACCATGCTGAGGTAAAAAAAGGAATACCGGCATAAAAGAAGACAGGTGTGCTGACAAATAAAGATACCCACCGCAAAAAATCACGCTGGAATATCAACATGTCGCTGTACTCACCAAAATAAAGCGCCACAGCATACATCATCGCCTGCATCGAACCCAACGCCGCGATACCTAGACGTAATAGCATTTGATTGTTGTGGCGCGCCAGCATGGCTTCATGGGTATCTTGCCGATAAGGCTTAGCTTCGTAGCCGATTTCATTGATGATGGCTAGAATACGGCTAATCGGTAGCTTCTCTTCATTCCAAATCACCCGCATACGCTGGTTGGTCAAATTCACCTGACATTTATTAATGCCCTCTAACTCATCGAGGCGTGACTCGATCAACCACGTACAGGCAGCGCAGCGTAAGTTATTGACAGACAGTTCTGCCACTGACAGACCATCTTGCGCGTAGACAAACTGCGACTTTATCTCGTCATGATCGTAAGCTTCAAGTCGAGTCAGCTGGGTGGGTAGGCTTGCCGTGCGATTAATCTCTGAGCGGTCGAGATAATACTGCTCAAGCCCTGCTTCTACGATACTTTGTGACGCTAACTGACACCCCATACAACACATCTCACGAGACTTGCCTAGTATCTCTGCATGAAACGGTGGCTGGGGTACGGGATCACCGCAGTGAAAGCAGTGCCCTACGCGTGGTAGCACCAAACCTTCGGTGATAGAGTTGTCTTCATAATGATGGCTGGTGGTGGATGACACTGGTGATGAGGTACTAGACATAATCGCGCTTACTTCCTTTATATAGGTTTTCTTAAACCCTATTCGCTCTCAGTAAACTTGCTATCGTTAAGGGTGCGTGCCCTCTTTCAAAATGCGATTTTCAATCGTATTGGCTTCGACCCGTTAGCACAGAATCAGAAACGATGGCGGATCCATACAAAACACATCATGATAGCATTCGTAACTTGCTGTCTTATATGGCACTGGTAAACCCAATTAAAAGCGGCTCATACTTTATGATGAATACGAGTATTACAATAGAGATTATACTATAAGCACTCGTGGTAAACAGCCCTATCACCCCTGATCTACGACCAATGAATGCCTGCATTGACGATGATAGATTGAAAAATTTGTCAATTTGAGTCATTATGAGGCAGTTTTTTATCCAAAAATGGTGCGACATCAGTGCAAAAATCCAATTCTAAGTTACCAAACTCCAAGCTACCACAGCCCTCTAAGTCTGCTATACACACGCTACCCTCTCAGCAACGCGGCTTGGTGTTTAGTAGTCTACTATTAATCGTCATCATCGCTGGCATGGTGCTATTGGCGCTGTATTTAGTTAAGCTGGATCGCACCATCACTCATAAGTTTGAGGGTAAGCGCTGGGATATTCCTGCCAAAGTGTACTCGCAGCCACTAGAGTTGTATCAAGGCGCCAATGTCGATCGAGATACCATGAAGACATGGCTAGAGTTGCTCAATTATCAGAGCAGCAAAGCGTATGATCGCACTGGCACTTACCATAGATCAGGCAATACTTATTTCATCCATACGCGCGGCTTTACTTACAGTGCCAACGATGTGGACAAAGAGCAGGTCATCAAAATGACCATTGCGGGTAATAAGGTTGAGTCTGTACAAAGCACCTTACCGGCCAAAAGTGGCATCATTCGCTTAGAGCCGGTGAGTATTGGTGGTATCTATCCAGACAGTAACGAAGATCGAATGGTCGTCTCCTTAGACGAGGTGCCTCAGCCATTAATTGATGCGCTGATCGCCACCGAAGATCGCGCTTTTTATGAGCATAAAGGGGTATCTCTCCGTGGGATTGCTCGCGCCGTCATTAATAATTTCTCTGGTGGCGCAAGACAAGGTGGCTCGACCATTACTCAGCAGCTTATTAAAAACTTCTATCTCAATTCGGACCGTACGCTGAAACGCAAAGCCAACGAAGCATTGATGGCTGTACTACTCGAACTGCATTATAGCAAAGATGAAATTCTACAAACCTATCTAAATGAGATTTACTTAGGTCAAAACGGTAACCGTTCTATCAATGGTTTTGGTTTGGCGTCACAGTTTTACTTTGACAAACCGCTCAATGAGCTGCGCTTAGACCAGCAAGCGATGCTCGTCGGTATGGCCAAAGGTCCAAGTATTTATAACCCACGTCGCCATCCAAACGATTCAAAAGCGCGCCGTGATGTGGTACTGAGTAATATGCTGGCAGTGGGCTCCATCAGCCAAGAGGAATACGACAAAGCCATAGAGCAGCCGCTTGGTGTCGTTGATAAGCCCGTGGAAGGCAAGAGTCAGTTCCCTGACTTTTTGGATATCGTGAAACGTGAGCTAAATACTGTCTACTACTCTGATGACCTCAAAAACGAGGGCCTGACTATTATTAGTACCCTAGATCCTATTGCTCAGTTAGCAGCAGACAAAGCGGTGGATAGAAAGCTTGGTGAACTGCGTCGTAACAGTAACAAAACTAAGGATTTGCAAGGGGCATTAGTGAGTGCCAACCCTGAAACTGGTGAATTGGTGGCAGTGGTAGGCAGTGGTAGTGAGTTTACAGGGTTTAACCGTGCCGTCGATGCCAAACGCCAAGTAGGTTCTTTATTGAAGCCGATCATTTACATGACAGCGCTCGAGAGTGGCCGCTATAATTTGGCCAGTTCAGTAGATGACTCACCAATCACTGTCACTTTAAACGATGGCACTGAGTGGAATCCAAAAAACTATGACAATCGTGATCATGGCGCCGTGCCCCTGACCACAGCGTTAGCGCAATCTTATAACCAAGCGGCTGTACGCTTAGGGATGGAGTTTGGTGTCAACACCTTCGCCAAGCAGCTACAACGTATGGGTATTAAAGAAAAAGTGCCCCCCTATCCATCAGCGTTGTTAGGCTCTGTCAACCTTAGCCCTATGGATATGCTTGGTATCTATCAAGTTTTTGCAACTGGTGGCTTTCGCACGCCTATTCATAGTATTCGTACTGTGATTGATGATCGCGGCCGTATTTTGCAGCGTACTGGCCTAAATACTCAGCGTAGCATTCCACCTGAAACCAATTTTTTGACAAACTACGCGCTACAGCAAGTGGTCTCAAATGGTACAGCTAGACGTGCGCAATCACTTGGTAGCAATTTGAATCTTGCGGGCAAAACAGGCACGACAAACGATTACCGCGATGCTTGGTTTGCAGGCTATAGTGGCAATTATGTCAGTGTGGTATGGGTGGGCCGAGACGACAATAAGCCGATAGGTTTGAGCGGTGGTACTGGCGCACTACCGGTCTGGGTAGATTACATGAAACGCTTAAAACTCACACCTGTGGCCCTACCCGAGCCTGAAGGTATCGAATGGCTGTGGCTTGAAAACAACTCAGGCAAGCTGTCTAACGAGCGCTGTGCCGATGCGCGCTACTTACCAGTGATGTCAGCGCATCTACCAGAAGAAGCCAGCAGTTGTGCGCTTAGATTGTATCAACAAGATCAGGCGCGTGAACAAAGCCAGCAAGGCGCTATCAACCAGCAACGCCGCCGTGAAGGTTTAGAGATTCCAAATGGTGAAGCCGTTGACACCGATAGCCAAGAAGACAATGACGGACAAAATGGTAATGATACAGAAAGTCGTACTGACACTTGGTATGATCGTGCCGTTGAATGGTTCTAAAAGTGTTTTTAAAACTTAAAAAAGGTCTCAACATGGTGTTCCCTCTAACGCAAACTGTATCAGCCAAGCCGGCTATTATCACGCAGCTTAAAAAAGCGACGCCAGTCAATACGATGTCCGTAGCCAGTGCTCTTGCTATGATGCTAAGTGTGAGCGCTTGTCAGACGGCGCCCCATACCGAAACCTCTATACAAAAAACACCGGCTCAAACTGTTCCATCAGCGCAAACACAAGCCACCTCGACGCCCGCTGTCACGCAAGCGCCGATTATCAGAACAGAAGACGACTATACGATCGAATCTGATCGTTCCTCTGAACCTTTGGACGCACCAAATCCATTGACGCAAGACACGCCTGCCTTCCCATCTTCTAACCCCGTGACAACTGAACCTGATGCGGTTATCATTACGCCTTCTCGCGATGACTATGTCATCTCTGAGCCAGCAGCGCCGTCACACAATGAGCTACTAGAACAGGCAAGAAAAAACTCACAACAACGCACACCGCAATCTGCCAGTAATAACAGTACACTGCCGGCATTTCGCAATCTGATGCAAGTCGGTATCAGGCAGCTAAAATCTGGCGAGTTGACCAATGCTGAAAACAGCTTTACCCGTGCTCAGCGCTTAGCACCAAAATCCTCTGCGGTGTACTTTTACTTGGCTCAAGTGGCCTTAAAAAAGAACCAACCGCGTAAGGCTGAAGCCATGGCACGCCGTGGCCTTAGTGTCTCTCAAGATACGAGTCGCAGACGGGCACTGTGGCAAATCATCTTGCAATCAGGGCAAGCACAAGGTAATTCACGTGTGGTCAGTGAAGCGAAGCAAGCCTTACGCTAATACCTGTAAACATTGCATCATCAAACTCTTGAGTAGTCAGCCCAAAAGTGATTTCGTTAACTTTTGCGCCCTACGCATTCATAATTTCTCCAACTCACCTATTCATTTTATTTTAGCTTAAGGTTATCGTTATGGCATGGCAACAACTGCACTTACAATGTGAAAAAGCAAACGTCGATTTGGCGGAGGCGCTGCTACTGGAAGCCGGCGCTTTATCAATCGCTTTAGACGACGCAGGCGACCAACCTTTATTCGAGCCGCTACCTGGCGAATCGCCTTTATGGGACGAGGTTATCCTAACAGGCCTGTTTGATGCGACGACCGATGCTGGTAGCCGACAGGCTGTCGAACATTTAAGTCACGAAATCGCCGCACAAGTACACGCTACACGTATTTGGCTGAGTGCCGTTGATGACAAAGACTGGGAGCGCGAGTGGATGAGCAACTATCACCCTATCGAATGCGCTAATGACTTATGGATTGTACCCAATTGGCTCACACCGCCAAATCCTGATGCGACCAACATCATTATGGACCCAGGACTGGCCTTTGGTACTGGCTATCACGCCACTACTCGCTTGTGTCTTGACTGGCTCACAGAGCAGGATTTAACAGATAAAGTAGTCATTGACTATGGCTGTGGCTCAGGTATTTTGGGCATCGCAGCGTTGTTGTTAGGGGCACGCCAAGTGTATGCGGTCGACATCGATCCACAAGCCGTACTCGCCACCAATCAAAATGCTGAGCGTAACCACGTCGATGGGCGCCTTCAAGCGTTTTTACCAGAAGAGTTTAGCGACTACTGTGCACAAAATGAGGTTTTACCTGTCGATGTGCTCGTGGCAAACATTTTGGCAAAACCGCTTATCAGCTTGGCCCCTTACTTTGCCACTTTAGTGAAGACTGATAGCCGTATCGTATTGGCGGGTTTGATTGAATCACAGACTGAAGCGGTCGCTGCTGCTTATCAGCCTTATTTTGCGCTTGATCCAAAGCATGCCTTTACCGCACAAGAAGACCAACATTGGCAGCGTTTGTCCGGTACATTTACAGGCTAGCAACAATTAATTACATCTGCTACGATAGAGGGCAGTCAAATGTTATGTGTTTGGCGCCACTCTGTCCTTGCCTGTAATGGTTGCATTTATAGAGAGTTTAGATGACAGTCTTAGCCTTATAGGCAGCTGTTAGTGAGTGGCTAAGCGGTATTGATAACCATACTTTTTTGGATTCGACCCTATGACCACGCCCATAAAAACTCAATGCCCGCACTGCCACGCTTGCTTTAAAGTAAAACAAACTCAGTTAAATAAAGTAAATACTACCGTCAGCTGTGATCACTGCCAACAAAGTTTTTTGGTGAATAAACATCTGATTGTCACCACTGATACTCCTAACACGTCCCCTACTCAAACCGATATAACCACGACATTCACACCAGATACTGGCGTAGCACAGCCATCTAACACTCATCATAAAGTCCAGAAGCGCTCAAGCAATGCTAAGTCTTTACTGAGTAAGCCCGCTACAAAAAAGTGTTCATCTGACCAGTTGATTCACGATGATTTAATTCATGATGATATGGACATCGATGAGCCAGCAGACCCCATTTTAGAGTATGACTCACTAGACAGTATGGAAGCTTGGTTGACTCAAGCCAGTAATGCTTCTAGAGCCGCTAGTACGCCATCAAATATGCCCTCTAAAAAAAGTGTTAAAAACAGCCGCTCATCCGTTAATCCAACACCCTCTGCTCCTCTAACCGAGCCGTCATCATCAGCACAGGTTGCCCTGAGTTCAGCTGCGGCTAATGACATTCACGCAAGTGTCGATGAGACTGCGGACAACGCTTGGCTCGAAGCGCTTCTTAAAGAGCAAGATAAAAGCGCCGAGACACCGCAAGACGATACAGATTTATCACAACTGTTGCTCGATATGGGTGTGTCGCTTAAAGACGAAGATGGCAGTGCGGACGCGCGTGCCAGACAAGCTCAAGCTAGCACGGCACCACCGTCAGATAACTATTCGGTAGCATCAGTACTGTGGTCGCTTGGCTGCTTGGTATTAGCCTTATTACTGTTTGCCCAATACGTCATTTTTAACCTAGAGACACTGGTTAAAGACCCCGTTTATGCCCAGCGCCTCCATGCACTCTGTTCGATTGCGGCTTGTAGTTTGCCAAATGCCGATTTGGGTGCATTAACCGTGACTGACCTCAATCACCAGCCTAGTCAAATCAAGGTAACAGGTGCATTCAGCGATGTGAGTGCCACTCTACACAACCAAAGCACAAAAGCGCAGCTCTACCCCAATATAAAAGTCAGCGTTTATGGTACCAATAATCTGATCGGGGAATTCATCGCAGCACCAAACGACTACCTATTAAGCAAACAAAACCAATTAGCTGCTGACAGTGGCCGACAGTTACTCTTTACGATCCCTGTGGCCAATACAAACATTCGCGAAGTGACGGCAACTCCTCTGTATTGAACCACACTTTATAAATAAAATAGGTTTCTACAATAGGTTTCTGTAAATAGTATTGAGCATGATTTGATGAGCAGCGTTGCGGCTCAGATAGCGACCAATCTGTCAGCGCTAGACAATATTTATTTGATATAATACCCTAACCTCTTATGGTTTGCTTTTCTCTACTCTCAAGGACATTATCTTATGGCACCTCATGCACAGCATAACGCCCAACGTTTTGCCAAAAGCTCTGAGCATCCTGCCGACTATAATAAAGACAACTACCCTCATTTTACTCACGACCTTAGCGCTTCTTTAAACAGCCACGCAACCAATATGCAAGAACCTTTACGCGTCCATGTTGAGCGCGTGGTACGACAGTATTTTGCGATGCTAGGCGATGAGACACCCACCGACTTGTATGAGCTTATTTTAAAGCAAATCGAAGAACCGCTGTTATCCGTTGTCCTTGAACAAACGCGGGGGAATCAAACCAAGTGCGCGCAAATCCTAGGTTTAAATCGCGGTACTTTACGCAAAAAACTCAAAACCTATGACTTGATGTAGCGCCAGCTATATGATCTCATTTACTGTCCCTGACAACAATTCTCCATGGCAACTGAACGTTTATGACTGTATCCATCGTGATACGGTTAGCAATAGTTGTCGTTATCTCCTTGCCAGACGTTTACGTCAGGCTTTTTTTATGGAATTTTTTTATGAGTAAAACCCCACTTGCCCTATTATCGGTCTCCGATAAATCCAATATCGTTGAGTTTGCGCAAGGCCTTATTAAAGCAGGTTTTGGCTTACTGTCTACTGGCGGTACTTATCGGTTACTCACAGAAAACAACGTCGCCGTGACTGAAGTGTCTGATTACACGGGCTTTCCTGAAATGATGGATGGTCGGGTAAAGACGCTACATCCTAAAATTCATGGCGGTATCTTGGGCCGCCGTGGTACAGATGATGCCGTGATGAGTGACCACGCGATTGAGCGCATCGATTTGGTTGTCGTCAACTTATATCCTTTTGCTGAAACCATCGCTCGGGCTGATGTAACCATGAACGATGCCATCGAAAACATCGATATCGGTGGCCCAACCATGGTGCGTTCGGCGGCGAAAAATCACGCTCACGTGGGTATCGTGACCGATCCAGCAGATTATGAGCGCATCCTTGCCGCTTTAGGGGATGGCACGGAATTGACCACGGCCCTACGCTACGACTTAGCAGTCAAAGCTTTTGAACACACCGCACAATATGACGGTATGATTGCCAATTTCCTCGGCAGCCGTGTCAATGAAACGCAAACGCCTGAGAAATTTTCACGTACGTTTAATGTGCAGCTTGAGAAAGCACAAGACCTACGCTACGGTGAAAACCCCCATCAAAGCGCTGCTTTTTATACCGAAAACCAACCGCTAAAAAGCCAGCAAGCATCTATCGCGACTGCTAAGCAATTGCAAGGAAAAGCACTGTCTTATAACAATATCGCTGATACCGACGCCGCGCTTGAATGCGTTAAAGCCTTTAACACCCCTGCTTGCGTCATCGTTAAGCACGCCAACCCGTGCGGTGTCGCTGCTGATAACGACCAAGTAACGGCTTATCGCACCGCTTTTAGTACTGACCCTGAGTCTTCTTTTGGTGGTATCATTGCATTTAACCGTCCATTAACGGTTGCTACGGCGAAAGCCATTATCGACAATCAATTCGTAGAAGTCATTATTGCCCCTAGTATTGAAGACGGTGTGCTCGAGGCGACTGCTGCAAAGAAAAACGTGCGTTTATTGGTATGTGGTGAGCTACCAGCGCCCGATCAACGCGACTCACAACTTGACTACAAGCGCGTCAACGGCGGCCTGTTAGTACAAGAACAAGATCTTGGCTTAATCACGGCCAATGACCTAAAAATCGTCACTGACGTACAGCCAACTGAAGCACAGATTGCCGATCTACTGTTCAGCTGGAACGTAGCAAAATACGTCAAATCTAACGCTATTGTTTATGCAAAAGGTCAGCGCACCATCGGTGTGGGCGCAGGACAAATGAGCCGTGTCAACTCAGCCCGTATTGCTGCTATTAAAGCGGAGCATGCTGGATTGGCCACTGAAGGCGCTGTGATGGCCTCTGATGCCTTCTTCCCGTTCCGTGATGGTATTGATAACGCTGCTGAAGTGGGCATTTCTGCTATTATTCAGCCAGGTGGCTCTATGCGTGATGATGAAACCATTGCTGCGGCAAACGAGCACGGTATCGCAATGGTGTTTACGGGCATGCGCCATTTCCGCCATTAGTCCATCGTGATTATTACATTGCAGTAGAAAAAGCCAAGATGCTGTTGACATATACAAGCAGCATTGACCAATAAAAAAAGCCACTGTAACTTACAGTGGCTTTTTTATGCGCTTCTCTTATAGCCATTTAGCATTAACGACCATGCAAATGCTTAACGCCCTTGTGCGTTTGCCATGTTGGATTCATTAATCTCAACTTTATACAGCAAACGCAGATAATCTAGATAGTCTTGTAGCTGATCTTGACCTAAATTATCACGAATGATTGCAGCGGTTTGCGCTCTTTGCACATCAGACAACGGTGACTGCTGCTGCGTTTTGATACGATCGCCGACCAACAAGGTCGCTCCCGCCTCAGTCTCACTAGCGATTGCCACGACACCATTATTAGCCGCTTGCTGACTAAAGGCCAAGCCGCGCTCTTTTTCTGTCAATAGGGTGGTTTGACGATTGACCTCACCTAAAGATCGAAGGTCGACGGGCTGCTTAGCAATATCCGCAGGTGTTTTAATACCAGCGGCCAACGCTTTAGCCTCTTTTAGCGCCAATGCCGTGGCTTTTTGCTGACGTAGTGTCTGAGTAATTCTTGGCGTCGCGGCGGCTAAAGTCAGCGTTTTAGTCGGACGATAGTTACTTGGCTGCACCCATACTGTACCATTACCAACTTCGATGCCGGCTGTCACTGCCTGATCCTGAATAGTAAACTCATCAAAGGCCTGTTTGATCACGGCTGGTTGTGACAGTACTGATTGATTGTTTTCTTTACGGTAGTCTTTGAGACGCTTTAGCGTTACATTCTCTTGCTGAGCAATGTCTTCGATACTAAAACCATCCGCTGCCAAGTCGTTAATCGCTGTCACTTTATCTGCATAGACTTCCTGACGCTTATACTCTTTTGCTTTAGCGGTTAGCTCGTCACGCATACTTTCTAGCGTGGGTATTTTGCGCCCATTGTCTTCGGTGACAGTAAATATCTGATAGCCAAAGTTGGTTTTAATCGGCGCGGTCACATCGCCAACACTCAATCCTGCTAACGCTTTTTCAACCGCTGCAGCATCATTACCAAATACGCTTGGGTTAAATCGGCCGATATCACCCCCTGCCTCTCCTGACGGATCATCAGATTCTGCTTTTGCCAATGCAGCAAAAGACTCCCCTTTATCTAGACGAGTTTTGATTTTGTCGGCTCTTGCCTTGGCATCATCACCAGTCAATAGGATTTGGCTGATTTTGCGCTCATCGGTGACTGCTAAGCCTTGCTTGTAAGCTTCGTACTGCTGCTGCACCTCTTCTGCAGTAACATCCTCCACCTGAATGGTTTGAGGACTGAGTTGCAAATAAGCCAAATCTACCATAGCGGCGCTTTTTAGGGTGTCTTTATTGGCATCATAGTAGGCTTGTATATCGTTTTTGCTCAGCTTAACCTGATCGACATAATCTTGCCACTTAAACCGATGTAGCCAGATATTACGGGATTCAAGCTGGAGATCAATCAGCTGGCTGACCGCTTGCATTGGATAAACAGCGGTACCCACGATACTCGCATTGAGCTGATCGAGACTCAGCTGATTACGGAACTCTGCAAATAACTGATCTTTAGTCATACCGCGCTGGCGCAAAAAATTTGAAAATTGCTCGTTAGAGAAATTCCCCTCGGCATCCTTAAAGATTTCTTCTTGACGCAATAAACGATTGATGGTGTCATCAGAGACGGTCATGCCAAGCTTACCCGCTTGCTGCTCTAACAACGTACGATCGATAAGCCCCTTTAGTACCTGCTCGTGCAGCACATCTTCATTCAATAGGCTGGCATCATCAACTTGCTCTAGAATTTCAGAGCGACGGCTATTGACGGCAGTCTGATACTCGGACAACCCTACGCTTGCTTCACCCACCTGAGCGATTTGGTTGGGATCGACCCCGCCGCCAAAATAGCTTTCGACACCCAGTAGAGCGAGCGGCGATAGGCATAAAATCAATAAAATGCGACCTGGCCAGCTTTTTAAGAAATCGCGCAATTTATCCATAGTTATCTCTGCTTTATTAACCTATATTGATGAAAAACCATTGTAATACTATTATTAATATCAATGCTATCTAAGCCCGCAATGGTAAGAGTAAGAACGTGTACATTTATTGACACACTCCCACCACATTCGCTGCGCTCAAGTGGGGGATTCTAAAAGCGTTAGCCTTTAGGCGACTTTCTCACGAATGTCACTTGTTTTCTGTTTCAACGGGCGACCTTTACTGCATCCTCCCTCCGCAGACAAAACGGCATGTCCTGCCGCTAATATGTTACGAGCTGCATTAATATCAGCGTTGGCTTTATGACCACATTTGACGCACTCAAACTTTGCTTGAGTTTGTCTATTTTCCTTAGCGATATGCTTACATTCAAAGCAGGTTTGGCTGGTGTATCTTGGATTTACCTTAATGAGTAATCCACCCCGCCATTGCTGCTTGTACTCAAGCATATTGACCATCATGCCCCAGCCTTGATCTAAAATGGATTTATTTAATCCTGACTTGGCTTTGACATGACGACCTTTATTCTCCACCGACCCGCTGGCTGATGTCGACATATTGGCGACCTTCAAGTCCTCACAAGCAATCATGGCGTGGTTTTTGCTGATGCTGGTGGTGATTTTGTGCAAGTAGTCATGACGAATATTGGCGATATGGTGGTGTAATTTTTGAATCTTGCGGTTGTGTTTTTTCCAGTTTT
>NZ_QQAI01000022.1:0-31936 GCF_021023115.1 Psychrobacter sp. CCUG 69069 | reverse complement strand
GCTATCTTTTTAACAGCTTCAGCTTTAAATTCGTCACTGTAGGTTCTTAATTTCTTGGTCATGGTAAACTCCGATTAATACGCTTAGTTTACCAAGTTTATCTCTACGGTTTCTTCAGCATAGCTCAGATTGTATTAAATATATAACAGCAACTTTACTGACTTTTGTCAAAAGTTACAACTAAAAATTAATCTTTACTTTTAAATAATCAACAACATAGGATGTGCATTTCAGGGTATAATAGCTACCCTTTAGACCAACAATAATCATAAAAATATTTGAGTATTCATCTGTTTTATGGTATAAATGTCGGCTTTAAAATTTTCTGAATTGGTCAGCCTGTTATTTGCCTTTAGATAACAGCAAAACCAGCTCAACCTTCATATAGTTTTGTTTGGTGCAAAGCTGCCGCTTGCTGTGTCCATGCCGCAAAAACGTGCAACTTGCCCAGACTGGTATGAGAAAACCTCATACCTCATAGATTAGGAGTTCGCCATGTCTCGAGTTTGCCAAGTGACTGGAAAGCGCCCTATGGTGGGTAATAATGTTTCGCACGCAAACAACAAAACCCGTCGTCGCTTTCTACCAAACCTTCACAACCATCGTTTTTGGGTAGAGTCTGAAAATCGTTTTGTCCGTCTACGTGTGTCTACCAAAGGTATGCGCATTATTGACAAACTTGGTATTGATAAAGTGTTAGCGGATCTACGCGCACAAGGTCAAAAAGTTTAAGTAAAGACAGGCAGCTTACTGGCAACGATAATTTTCGTCCTTTAAGCTGCTTTTCTGCTACATCTTATGTGGCAATTTAATACTTTAGACCCATACCTATCGTTTGAAGACCCCTCATTTACAGGAAAGCTATCATGAGAGATAAAATTAAATTAGTATCAACAGCTGGTACTGGGTATTACTACACCACTACTAAAAATAAGCGCACTATGCCTGGCAAAATGGAAATCAAAAAATTTGATCCAAAAGTACGCCAGCATGTGATCTTTAAAGAAGCTAAAATCAAATAACGGCTGTTCTCAAACACGCTTTATTTGAACATAAAAAAGGGTTTATCAATAGATAAACCCTTTTTTTGGTCATAAATTCAGTTGGTTAGTGACTCACAAAACCATTTCGAAGCCACACCAATCAAAACTTAACTATAGTGTGTTGGCTCTTTATCATAAACATGCGCATGCCATTGGCTCATCTGCTTTTGCATAATGACCTGAATCGCTGCATGAATCATGTGCTGACCAATTGCTTGGGTGTCGCTACCTAGCAGCTCTTTGAGTTTTTCAGAAAAATCAATGGTCATCAGCGGTGCTTCATCTTGTTCGGCATCACGTAACAGCAGTCGCCCATCCTCGGCTTCTACCAGCTCGAGCGTGGTCTCTCTTCCAAATCCTGCAAATTGGTCAGTACTATCGGTCTCTACTTCTATCTCATTATCGATATCGTATGGCATTCATGTATTCCTTATTGTCCCGTCTCATACTTGCAAAGAGCATATCCTGTAGCAAAGCTATCATCTTACAGTAACGCGGGTAAAAATATCTTACTCATACAATGGACGCTTCAACCTTGAAATTCAAGGGCTGTCACATAAGTCTTCTATATAAAGGACACTTAAATGTGAGTGAGCCCATAAAATTAACGCCAGTAACGAAGTTTTGCTATCGTAAATAACAAGGCAACAAACATGCCTAAATAATACATGAGCTTTAACTCTAACGTTGGATCTCGATATTTAAACGGTAATGCCACGGTAGCCGTGGCAGTAGGAAATATCAACAGCATAATTAGCCAGTTTTCAATGACATTGAGCCAGCCTTGTAAATCGGTACCGTGCCGCAACGAGGCCAAACCCATGAGTAAACAGGCAATAATCAGCGCGATAAACAAACTGTTGGGTAGGTCTTTGGGAAAGATAGTGTCGGTAATGTTGGTAAATTTTTTTGACATACTAGCGTCCAGTCACGCACATACAGCATGACTTATTGGTGAGTAAAAATTTTTAATCAGTAGACAAGATCAAGACAGACGCTTAACTATAAGTACCCATCAACCATAGCATCGACACACACGCTGTTAGCCAGCCAAGGGTCAATGCATTGCGAGTTTCAATGTGCATACCGCGGACTTTGTTAAGCACGCGCGACCCCAGCCAAAAAAACAGGGGAATGCCAATCACAAAGGTAGGTACGATGACGGCAGCGTGTCGCAGTACGGTCTCGACATCATCGCCGACCATTAAGCGAAAACCGTAACCTGCTAGGCTCAGAACAAGCGCAAACAGCGCTAAGCCAATAGTGATACCTTTTGGCACCAAACTGCGTTGTCGAGGCTGAGACGCTTTGGTTGGTACTTGCTCAGTGGTTGCTGAGTCGTTGACGGGTTTTTGCGTGTCCATAAGTCACCTTCGTATGGCATAAAGTTATCGGCGTGTCTCAACATTATACACTAATGACCCGGTGCTACTGCTAATGACTACCATTAGCCAATGCCAGCTCTGCACGCATGGCATCGATAGCAGCCTTATAGTCTTCTTGGTTAAATATCGCTGAGCCGGCGACGAACATGTCAGCCCCCGCTTCAGCAATCGCCCGGATATTACTGGCTTTGATACCACCATCGACTTCTAATCTGATGTCTCGACCGCTGGTGATGATACGCTGACGAACCTGACGAACCTTGTCTAAGGTACTTTCAATAAAGGACTGTCCACCATAACCAGGATTTACGCTCATCAATAAGATCTGATCCACTTTATCCATCACATAGTCTAGATAGTGCAGCGGCGTTGCTGGATTTAGTACCAAACCACACTCAGACCCGCCATCCTTGATAAGTTGAAGCGAGCGATCAACGTGAGAGCTGGCTTCTGGATGGAAGGTGATAATACTCGCCCCTGCTTCCAAAAACTGCTCAATCATACTATCGACCGGTGAAACCATCAGATGGACATCGATTGGCGCATCAACACCATAATCACGCAGCGCTTTGCAAATCATACTGCCAAAAGTTAAGTTGGGCACGTAGTGATTGTCCATGACATCGAAATGAATGACATCGGCACCTGACTCTAGTACTTTTTCCACTTCTTCGCCCAAGCGCGCAAAATCAGCTGAAAGTATCGAGGGTGCAATAAGATAGGGTTTAGCAGAACTGATCATAATGGAGCTACCTAATTTATGTTTATATAAAATACTGACAAACTAAAAAAACTTGCCACCGGCTTAAGTGTTTTTAAGCTTTTACAATACTGACGCGTCACGCTCAAATCACTAACGCTGTTTATATTAAGTCTTACCACAGGCACAGCCTACTTCAAAGTCTAGCTAAGCTGAGCCATACGCCAATGATGTTCGATATGATCGTTTATCACGGTTTGAATAAAATAATAGCTATGGTCATGACCCGCCTGATAGCGTAATGTTAAAGGCTGTTTGGCTTTTGCACAAGCGTCTTGTAATTTAGGCGTTTGCAACTGTCCTTCTGCCAAAAAATTATCAGCCGCGCCTTGGTCGACCAAGATACTCGCGTACTGCTGCCCGACTTTTTCAATCATCTTTGCCGCATCTGCTTGCGCCCATTGTGATGTATCATCGCCAAAGTACTCTATAAAGGCTGCTTGTCCCCACGCTGACTCACTGGCCGCGCAAACAGGCGATAACGCGGAGACGCTGACAAACTTTCCTGGAAATTTAAAGCCCAATAACAATGCCCCATGACCACCCATCGAATGCCCTGTAATACCTATGCTATCAATAGGAAACTCAGCGCGTAGCAAGTCATATAGCTCATCCACGATATAGCTTTGCATATTAAAATTATCTGCCCAAGGAGCTTGCGTCGCATCGACATAATAGCTTGCTCCTTGACCGACAAAGTAGCGCTCATCATTTGGCACCGCATCATTGTCACTACTTCTTGGAGACGTATCTGGCGCAATAAATATCATGCCAAGCTCGCTACATTTTTGCTGAAAATGCGCTTTGTGCGTGACATTGTCCGCATTACAAGTAAGACCTGATAAGTATAGAAGCGCAGGGCAGCGGCGACCAGCAAGCGCTTCATCTGGTAGATAAATGCTAAACGTCATCGATGTCTTGGTAGACGTTGATTGATGACTATAATAATGTTGCTCACCATCAAAGCAGCGGTTCACACTCTTTTGTGTGAGCTGCGAATTGACAGACAGACTGTGATTGTAAGAACTGTTCATGAGTGATATTCCTTTTGTCCAAAGTAAAATACACGATGACTGATAAAAAGTACTGATAAGGTCGTACTAATACTTCCAAACACTCACGTAGTGCGCCCGCATTAATGGGCGCTCGCTGCCGTGTTGTCCACGGGCTGATTGGAAGTGCCATCAGGTACGATATTAATGGCGGTAGAATTATTATGGTTAATAATACTAGCGACTGGTGGTCGCGTTTTATCAAACAACACCTGCTCGAAAGCTGGCAGTGCCGTCTCCATGAGGCTACCAATGACCATTTGCGGCTCTGATGACTCAAAGCTCATGTAAAGCTCGCGCTCTTGCACGCGGTATGCTGCATCCTTGAATGCGGCTTCAAAACTGGTGTTTTCGCGCAGACTTTCTGCAAAAAATGCTTGCCCAAAATAGGTCATCTCAGCGGTATTGGTACAGCCAAACGATGCCTTGTCAGCGGCTGATGCGGTAATCACCACCGTGGTCGGTGAGGCGAGCTCATCGATAAATGAACCTGAGTAACAAGCGGATACCACGATGACCCGCCAGCGAATACCCGACGCATCCAGCGCCTCACGTAACCACGTTGCGTCTAGATTTTCCATTGCCAGCGGCGGGTTTGCCAGTTGGAGGATGTCTTGATTACCATGTGAAGAGAGGGTTAGGAATAACACATCTTCATCCGCATTCATCTGCTGGCCAATTTTTTTCAAGCCACGTAGAATACTGGTTTTGGTGGCTATTGGCTCATCCAGCCAACTATAAGTATTGTTAATCAATGAGAGCGAATGCCCACTGGTGCCAAATCGCACATCAAACAACTCTCGTACTTTGTTAATTTCAGAACGAAAAACATTTTGATCAGCGTACCCAGCCACACCCATAAAATACCAATCCGTTTTACCTGAGATACTAGGATCAATACTATTTAACGCTTGCTGTAGCAAACGCGGCTGCTCATAAAGTGCCGCTTCTTCTAACACTGGCTCTACAGGAATTTGCTTAAATATCGGCTGGTCTGCGACATTTCGCTGCCAAATCGTCAAGAGCGCGACAGCGCCTATTAGTACGATTATTCGCTCCCACCAAGGTATGCGCAGGCGACGAGAAAAAATCCATAGTAAGGCTAATGTCTGCCATAAAAACAGCACCAAAAATAGGATCGGTAAAAAAGAATAACTCCAGTTGGGTAGCCAACCATAGCTGCCCAAAAGTTGCACTAGGCTCTGTAGTAACGCCGATAATGTATCAGCAACCAACCATAATACCACGGGCACAAAAACCAGCGTTTGGTTGCCCGCACGCCGTGCCAAGATGATACCGCCTAACAGAATAATCATCGGCCAAATTAAGTAGCTGATCAACCCTTGTTCATTAAAGACGCTACCGTTTTCAGCCGCTAGCCACGAAAAAAGTACGTTACTACCTAATGCCAGCAGTGCAAATACAGCAAACTGAATAAAGGTGGGTTTTACCCAAGAAAACGCACGTGTAGACCCGACTAACATCCACAAGGTTGCGATAATATTGGCAGCGAAATTAAGCGAAAAGCGCTGAAGCGATACGGTTTTTAACGACGCAAGTGACAAAGACTTAGACCTCTAGCCAGTCGAGAAAAATAAAGTGAGCAACTATATAAGTGCCTTGATGTAACAGCCGCTGAATGTCATCAATGACATTTTTTGCGCAGCATGGAGACAGCAATTTTATATTTTAATTCACTAGGGAATGATTATAAATGACGATTAGCATGATCTAACAGTTTAGCTCGCTAATCTAACGCGATTGTAACGGATTGTCGGTCAAGAGGATAAGGCTGATTTGTAAAATTTGCTTAAATTTGCGCAAAAACAAATAAAAAAAGGAGGCCCTATATATAAGACCTCCTTTTTTATCAGATGCTAGATACTATCTCATCAATAACTCATTGACGCGTTTTAAATAAGCGGCTGGGTCTTCTAATTGACCGCCATCTGCTAGCAACGCTTGGTCAAAGATAACTTGCGCAAGATCATCAAATTGCTCGCTACTTTCAAGCTTTTTGATTAACGGATGCTCAGGATTGACCTCAAGCGTGGGCTTACTCTCTGGCACATCCTGCCCCATCTGCTTGAGCATTTGGATCATTTGTGGGGACAGCTCACCTTCACCAACGACCAAGCAAGCAGGACTGTCGACCAAACGAGTAGACACTTTGACATCTTTGGCGCGCTCGCCTAGGGCCGTTTTTAGCTTATCGACCACAGGTTTTAAGGTTTCTTGTGCCTTCTCTGCTTCCGCTTTTTCGGCTTCATCTTGCAAGTCGCCCAAATCTACGGCGCCTTTGGCGATGTTCTGTAACGGTGTGTCGTCAAACTGGGTTAAGAAGTTCATCGCCCATTCGTCGACACGGCTGGTCATCAAGATAACCTCAATGCCTTTTTTCTTAAACAGCTCAAGTTGCGGGCTGTTTTTTGCCGCGGCCAAGTTATCAGCCGTTAGGTAATAGATGGCTTTTTGACCCTCCTTCATACGACCTTTATAGTCTTCAAAGCTGGTCTCAAGACCATCTTGCATGCTGGTCGCATAACGCAGTAGTTTGGCAATACGCTCTTGGTTGCCCATGTCTTCGCCAAGACCTTCTTTGATGGCATCACCAAATTCGCTATAAAACTGAGCAAATTTTTCTTGTTTATCACTGTCTTCGCTATTGGCCAAGCTGGCTAACAAAGTGAGAACACGACGCGCATTACCATCACGGATAGATTTTACATCACGTGACTCTTGTAATAGCTCACGGCTGACGTTTAATGGCAGGTCTGCTGAATCAATGACGCCTTTGACAAAGCGTAGATACATCGGTAGCAACTGCTCAGCCTCGTCCATGATAAACACACGTTTGACGTACAGCTTGAGACCATGTTGCTGCTCACGAGTGTACAGATCGACAGGGGCTTTTTTGGGGATATATAGCAACTGCGTATACTGCACGCGGCCCTCGACACGGTTATGCGTCCAAGTAAGCGGCGCATCCATATCATAAGTGATGTTTTTATAAAAATCGACATACTCATCATCTTCAATCTCAGACGCTGAGCGTGTCCATAGCGCACTGGCTTTATTGATGGTTTCCCACTCATCCGTCAGCACCATCTCGCCGCCCGCTGGCGTATCGTCATCTGCGTCATCGGCGACGTCTTCTTGCCACACTTCTTTACGCATCTGAATCGGCAAGCTGATATGGTCAGAGTACTTATTGACCAAACGCTTGATTTTGCCACGGTCGAGATAGCTATCTTCGCCATCAGAGTATTCTTCTTTTAGATGCAACGTGATAGCGGTGCCACGTGTCTCTTTTGTAATAGGCTCAACGGTAAAGCTACCTGTACCATCTGATACCCAGCGCACGCCTTTATCGGCAGGCTCGCCCGCTTTACGTGATTCAACACTGATGGTATCAGCGACGATAAAACCAGAATAGAAGCCCACACCGAACTGTCCAATTAATTGACCGTCCTGCTTTTGTGATTCAGACAATTTGTCTAAAAATGCTTTGGTACCTGATTTAGCAATCGTACCTAAATTTTCGATGGCGTCAGTCTCATTCATCCCGATACCATTATCGGTAAAGGTGATGGTTTTAGCGTCTTCATCAACGGCGATACGAATACGCAGCTCACCATCATCTTCATAAAGGCTGTCGTCATTGGTGGCTTCAAAGCGTAATTTGTCGCAAGCATCAGAGGCGTTAGAAACCAACTCACGGACAAAAATATCGGCATTTGAATACAGTGAATGCGTCACTAAATGCAGCAACTGTGCCACCTCTGCTTCAAAAGTATGCTTTTTTAGTTCAGGGTTTTGGCTATCAGCTTGAACAGACTCACTCATAAAAAACTCCTTTAATGTATGTGAAAAACGTATTACAAGATAGCGGCCATCACTCTGGATTTTCTCAAACAACTTGCTCAAAGAACAGTAGAGAATCTCCGTTTTGAACACCGCTAAGCTGTTTATACTAATAGGGGCACAGAAGAAAATTTCAAGCTTAAAATGTTGGTCCAATAAAAAACACCGCCCCAATTTTTTAAGGCGGTGTCATTGTATAAACAATCTACTAGCACAGAAGCGCATGTTAAGGCGTTAGGCACGCGTCAGCTCACTCGCCTCCACAGTCTCAGTAACCATCATACTCACATCACATTTAGCGAGGTATCGGGCGAATGGTCAGGATTTGCTCACTGCGACCAAACGGCCCATGCACATCATGCAGTATGGCACTGGTCAATCCTATACCATCATCTCCATATTGCTGCACAGCCTCGATCCCCAGCCAGCGACCTTGCGGCGCACGATGCATATGGATTTGTAAGTCAGTATTGGGAAACATCCACTCTAACTTTGACAGGCCAAGACCCAGTCGCGGCACGACACCATTAGCGGTATCAACCATCCCCAGTAGATGTACCAAATCCTCGGTGGGCTTACCTTCCACCATCTCATTGTCGTTGGTTATCCATACCATGCCGCGGCCAGGACGACGCTGCGTATCCGTCACCAGACGCACGCTTTCAATAAAACCACCTGGCCACCCTTTCATACCATCCCAAACTGGCAAATCATCTGGTGTATGTATCGCCTTTTGGTCTTCAAGCCCTGCGATCTCACTGGTGTCTTGCGTCATGAGTCGCCAAGCACGCGCGATGATCGCATCGCGGCCGCGACTGCTCATTACCGCTTCAATAAGCTCAATAGTCCGGCCTGGGCGAATACAGCGGGTAGTGATGGTAAAGTCATCGAGCGGAATTAGTCCTAGAATATCAAGGCTAATACGGGCGATACGCATGTTGGCTTGCGGTGCATAGTCGTTTAGCTCAGCCGCCAGCAAACCTGTCGCTGGCGCCATGTGCTGCTCATGCTCGTTCCAAGCGCCTTGGGCATGCTTGGTTGGTTGATAATGCGTCACACTGACGCCGTCTTCCTTTTGTTCGCGTTTAATAAAAGTATAATAAGCTGGCATGACTGTCCTTAATTTTTATCAAATCTCTCTCATTAATTCTGTACTTTACGGCTGCTATCAGAAGTCGTTATATAAGAAAACACCATGATTTTTTATCATTAGAGAGGGTTTTTAATGTACTCTGCTCAATAACTGTCCACTCAGTTTTACTGGTCAGTTTGTTGGTTACTCGTAGAGTCTTTACGCTTTAGCACCATCTTGCCGGCTATCTAGCCAGTGCTTGTTTTCTCATGTTAAGAATTTTGCGACTCTTTATCATGATAAACAATAAAAAAACCATAATGGCAGTGAGTACCCCATAAAAAAGACTGTAGTCTTTTATAAAGTGCGCTGTATTTAGGAGCAGTATCACTACCAGCATGCCAATAACCAACATATTTATTTTCAATTGCTTGTTGACCTCATCAAGCGTGGCTTTGGCCAATACAAATCTGGTTTTCTGTTTTTTCATTCTACCTTATCCATAGTAGGTGGCTTGTAATAGGTGACACTTATAAGACACTTTTATAAAGGCGCATCCGTGAAGCGCTTTGATGAGTGGACAGATTTTTACCTATTGACCAACTTGGGTGACCGGAATACGCAAGGCTTTAGGTAGACTAAACGTCACATTTTCCTCGATACCTGACAGCTCGCTAGGCAAATCCCCACCCCACTCTTGCAACCGCTGTAGCACCTCTTGAATCAGTACTTCAGGTGCTGATGCGCCAGCGGTAACCCCAACACTCTGCACACCTTCCAACCAGCTACGATCCATCTCATTAGCATTATCAATCAGATAAGCGCGACAGTCCATACGCTCTGCTAACTCACGTAGACGATTAGAGTTGGAAGAATTTGGTGAACCAACCACCAAGACCACTTCGCAGCGGCTGGCTAAATCTTTTACCGCATCTTGGCGGTTTTGGGTGGCATAACAGATATCGTCTTTACGCGGGCCTTGAATACTCGGAAATTTATCCCGTAGCGCATCAATGACGCGAGCCGTGTCATCCATTGATAAAGTGGTTTGGGTGACAAACGCCAATCGCTCAGCATCTTGTACACTCAACGCTTCGACATCACTCACGTCTTCGACCAGATGAATCTGACCGCCATGGCGACGACTAAAGCGGCCCATAGTGCCTTCTACTTCGGGATGTCCTGCGTGACCAATGAGCACCGCGCCCATACCGTCTTGAGCAAACTTAGCGACCTCGATATGCACCTTAGTGACGAGCGGGCAAGTGGCATCGAAGACGGTAAGATCACGGCGCTCAGCCTCATCTTCGACAGCTTTTGACACACCATGAGCTGAAAAAATAACGATAGAGCCGTCTGGCACTTCGTGCAGCTCTTCGACAAATACGGCGCCGCGATTGGCCAAGTCAGAGACGACGAATTTATTATGTACCACCTCATGACGAACATAAATGGGTGGCTCAAAACGTGTCAATGCTTCATTAACAATCGCAATCGCACGGTCCACACCAGCACAAAATCCACGGGGATTGGCAAGATAAATTTGCATAAGGAGGCCTATCATTGGATAATTTATGGTTAAAGCTTATTTTTAAAAGCTTCCATTCAAAAGTTGGAAGGAAATCACTGCCTACTTTAGCATAATTTGCTTTTATTGCCTTTGAAAATACCACTGTTCTATGTGAGGGCACAATACCCTAACAACGTGTTGGTCAAGGTGGCTTTAATTAAAATAAAAGCCATAAAAGCAGTTTATAATGACACAGCAACACGGATTTCTCTCGCCATACATGATGGCGATTTTTATTTTTACCAGCCCTTAGCCGTTCACCAAGACATCTTTTAGTCGTTTATTAGGACACACTTTACTAGGAAACACTGTATGACAGGTTCACTATTTATTATTACCGCCGCCTCTGGTACAGGCAAAACTTCATTGGTAAAACAACTGCTTGCCACCACCAACGACTTGACTGTCAGTGTCTCGCACACCACTCGCGCGCCGCGTCCTGGTGAGATTGATGGCCAGCATTATCACTTTACCGACGTAGATAACTTTGTAAGCGCCATTGGTGACAATCAGTTTTTAGAACATGCCGAGGTGTTTGGTAACTATTATGGTACCTCAGAACAAAGCGTTCGAGCCCAGTTAGAAGCAGGGGTTGATGTGATTTTAGAGATTGACTGGCAAGGGGCACTGCAAGTCAAAAAGATATTCACTGAAGCGACCATGATTTTTATTTTGCCACCCAGTATCGCAACCTTGCGCCAACGTCTATCGGCGCGTGCGCAAGACACACTAGAAGTCATCGAGCAACGTCTGGCAGGTGCCGTCACTGAGATGGCGCAGTACGTCCATTTCGACTATGTCATCATCAATGACAACTTTGAAGTCGCTTTGACTGAGCTAAAAGCGATCATCGTGGCGGACAGACAGACCCTTACGCGTCAACAACAGCGCTATCATCGCACCATCACTAACTTGCTCAGTAATAAAGCGGAAGAATAAGCTGAGCGTTCATCATCGTTGGCAGTTCACTAAAAAGAAGACATAAAAAGCAACTACGCGACTGCACAAAAAATGCTATAATGTCTAACTATTCCTTTTTACATTTTTGATACTATTTTTGTTAAGTGGCGGGCAATGTCCGTGACTGATAGAAACAACCGAGGTAGCTATTTATGGCACGAGTGACGATTGAAGATTGTTTAGATAACGTTGATAATCGCTTTGAGCTGATTTTAGTCGCAAGCAAGCGCGCCCGTCAATTGGCCAAAGGTATCGCTGAGCCAATGGTTGATGTCGATAATGACAAGCCTACTGTCTTGGCGTTACGTGAAATTGCTGCTGGTAAAATCACACGTGATATTCTAAATCAGCCAGAGCATCATTTTGCAACCAGCTCATTGGATTTAGCCTTGTCAGGCGATCACAGTTTTTAATATACTGCTTTTATAACGTCTGGGGTATAAAAGCGATAAAGCGGACAGCGGCTTTATAAGATAAACGTACCTAATGACGATAAAGACCACAGCATAGACTGTGGTTTTTTAATGGTAATGATATGGATTTGACTGTTTTAGTCGCTACTTCTCCTTCAAAATATACCGCTAAGTTAAATTTTCTAAATTTTTACAGTGCCTGCTCGCTTAGCAGTTGACATTGAATGCAAATTACGATTAATTAGAGGGTGGCCTTCCTCGTTTTTTGGCTTTCTTCTTTCTTAAGCTTTTTTCTAATCATTCAGCATTCATTCAGTCACCATGTACCTTGATAGAATATTTACCTTGATGAATAGTCAGGCAAATAGGTAATGGAAAATAGGATCGTTACTTTATGAGTCAAACCTTACCCAAACTCAGTCATCATCTAGTCGATGACGCTCAGTACAATTTACTGCGTTCAGTAGGTTATCTCACTGCCGCTGAACGCCGTGATATTATTGATGCGTGTGAGTTCGGTGATATTGCACACATTAAAGACAAGCGTAAATCAGGGGAGCCTTATATTACGCACCCGATTGCGGTCGCTGAGATACTGGCGGGGTTTCGCCTAGATCGAGACACGATTATTGCGGCGATTTTGCACGATACGGTCGAAGACACAGAGGTAAGTGATGAGCAGCTTGAGCAGCGCTATGGCAGCGTCGTGGCAAGGCTGGTCGATGGTGTGACCAAACTAAAATCCTCCTCACACAATAAGCAACAAAATAAAGCCGCCACGTTTCATAAGATTCTGACAGCCACCCTTGCGGATCCACGCGTGTTGATTATCAAGCTTGCTGATCGATTACACAATATGTCCACGCTTGATGCGGTACGCCCCGAAAAACAGCGTACCACCGCCCAAGAAACCTTGGACTTTTATGTGCCTTTTGCCCGGCTCATGGGGCTTAATGACATTGCTGATTATATCGAAGTGCTTTGTTATCGCAATCTGAACTCTGATATGTATAACAAGCTGTCCGATAAGCTACTGCAGCATGGTCTTGGCCGTAATTTCCAAAAAGAAGCCATTCATCGTTATTTGAGTATTGTCCTCACCAATTTGGGACTGAATGGTCTGGTGAAAGTCTTAGACAATCGCGTGGTGATATACCGTCAGTTTTTCCGCAATCGCGGTGAGATTAATGCGTTACTTCGTCATTATGCGTTCGAGATTGTCCTCGACAATATCGAATCCTGTGACAAACTGGCGTATTACTTGATTAAAAAATATCAAATTGATGACAATCACATTGCTGATAATATTCGTAGGCCACTACCAGGCGGTAGTCAGTCGCTTACTTTGATTTATGAGCGTGATAACGATGTGGTAAAAGTAACTATTTTGACCAAGCAAATGCAGAGCGCTGCAAGGCTTGGCGTCATTGGCGCAGAGCACGCTTCTGATATCAGTCAATCGGTCATTCAGGCCTCACTGCGTAACATGAAAGACTTGGTCGATGAAGACAGCTTGGATGAAAACAGCCCTGACTTTTCAGCGGCAGTCTCTACCATTAATGAGCTGATGGACTATCTGCACTCCAGTAAAATCATCTGTTACAGTCCCAAGGGGCGTGCCTATGAGCTGCCACAAGGGGCCACCGCACTAGACTTCGCTTACGCTGTTGGACCTATGGTAGGTAACGTGGCCGTCGGTGCCAATATCGAGGGCAAGCCTGCCAAGCTTGGTACGGTAGTAAAAAATGGTCAATTGGTTGAAATTGAAGTAAATAGCCACTCAGAACCAAAAGCTGAGTGGCTTGGGTTTGTAGTGACCAATAAAGCACGTGAAGAGATTTTGCGTTGGTTTAAAGATTTGTCTGCTGCGGATAAGCAGCATCATGGCCAGCAAGCGTTAGACCGCGCCCTAAAAACCTACCAAAAAAGTCTCGATGACTTGACAGACAGTGACTGGAAAAACCTCACTGAATGGCGTGGATTAACAGAAAAAGATGCCCTATTTGAGCAAATAAGCTCAGGCACGCTCCTACCACAACTCGTGGTAACCCGCCTATTTAGCGATGAAGTCAATGATCTACAAGCCCAAGAACACAGTAATGATATGACGCAACCGCAGCAACTGATAGTTAACGCTTCTGGAGTGGAGCTTAACTTTGCCAATTGCTGTCATCCCATCTATGGTGATCCTATCGTTGGTCATTTGTCCCGCCATGGTTTGGTTGTCCATCGGCACAAATGTTTCTCGCTGGACGATATTCGTAAAGACAACCCGTATCAAGTCATTCAGCTGCGCTGGCGTAGTGACAAAGCCGTACAACAAGGTGAGTCAGGCGAGTACGATATAAAAAATACCGGAAAGATTCGCTTCCCCGCTTATCTAAAGCTGTCTATTGCGCTAAGCGATGAACAAATTACTGAAGTTATCTATCATCTACGCCAGTTAAACATCGGGGTCGAGACAGTCGATGTCCGTAACAGTGACACCATCATCCACATCATTGTGCGTAGTCGTAACCACTTAGCCCAAGGCATTCGCGAGCTGCGCTCATTACTCGGCTTTCCCAATATCATACGGCTATATCAGCTGTAGTGACGATGGTGAGTTAGCAGCAACGGCTACGCAATACAGCATTGAATAGATCATTGACTATTTTTAGAAAAACCCAAAACAATGATAAAATAGTAAATTGTTTTATTGATTGTCTAGCAAATAAACTTAGACTGTATAATCACTTATCGGTTGATACGGCCTTGTAAGCCCAACCAGAAAAATATAAAAAAGGATATGATATGACTCGTCAAACCATTCAAACAGATAAAGCACCTGCGGCTGTTGGCACCTATTCACAAGCGGTAAAAGTTGGTAATACCGTCTACATCTCAGGACAGCTTGGTTTCGATCCTGATACCATGGAATTAAGAGACGGCTTTGAGGCGCAAGCGAAGCAAGTCTTTGAGAATATCAAGGCCATCTGCGAAGCTGCTGGCGGCAGTATAAATGACGTGGTTAAGTTTAATGTGTCATTAACAGATTTGAATGACTTTGCGGCTTTAAATGAGGTATTTGTTGCCAACTTAAGCGAGCCATATCCTGCCCGTGCAGCCGTCCAAGTTGCGGCACTGCCTAAAGGCGGCGTGGTAGAAATTGAGTCTATTTTGTATATTGAGTAATTCGTATAGATTACCCTACTTAACTCTCAATTCTTAAGTCAAAGTAACCCTTTTAAAATAAGCCCAAATAGCCCTATTTGGGCTTACTTTTATGACGCTGATCAATGTCGTTATTTAACCCACTAAAAGTCTATGGGTGTATTTTATGTTGGTACAAGTTGCGCTGCCTGTGCCCCTTTATCGGGTGTTTGACTATAGCCTACCGGCAGAAACAAGCGTCTCGCCACATGTGCTGTTACCGCAAATTGGTAGCCGCGTCGAGGTATCATTCGGTCGTCAAACCCTGATCGGTATCGTTATTGCTCATATCTCTGAAGTGGATAGTAGCGTTCCCCTCAACAAGCTAAAGCCTATTAATCAATGCTTAGATGCTGAGCCTATTTTAGAGGGCAGTATGCTAAAACTGGCTTTTTGGCTTGCGCGTTATTATCACTACCCACTTGGTGACGTCTTAGCGGTCATCTTGCCAAGCCTTATTCGTCAAGGCAAACCGTTAGATTTGCTGATTACGCACTGGCGAATTTTGCCACATGTCACTGATGATAACTTTCGCGCCAACGCAAAAAAGCAAAAACAGCAATTTGATATGCTAAAACTACATGGCGAACATGGCGCTAGTGAAGATGTACTGCTGTTAGAAGGCATGGAGCGCAATTTTTTAAAAACGCTTGAAGACAAAGGCCTGATCGAGCGTTATATTCAACCAAAACAAGCGTCCTCGCCTGTGACATTAGCAAAAATGCCCCTAGATCTCAATGATGAGCAGCAGCTTGCGGTCAATGCTATTGTTGCTGCTCATGACGCTACACGCTACACGGGGTTTTTATTAAATGGCATTACCGGCAGTGGTAAGACCGAAGTCTATCTACAAGCGATGCAAGCCGTATTAGAAGCCGGCAAGCAAGTGCTGATCTTAGTGCCCGAGATTGGCCTTACACCGCAGACGCGGGCGCGCTTTGCCAGTCGATTTGCCGCCCATATCGTCTTGTTACATTCGGGAATGAACAATACCCATCGCTTACAAGGGTGGCAAGATTGCCGCACTGGACATGCTCAAATCATCATTGGTACACGATCAGCCGTGCTTTACCCCTTCGCAGATTTGGGCCTTATCATTGTTGATGAAGCGCATGATGGTTCTTATAAGCAACAAGACACTTTGCGCTATCACGCTGCTGATGTCGCCCTTTATCGCGGCTCACAGTACCGTATTCCTGTCGTGCTGGGTACGGCCACCCCCTCTCTTGAGCATTTAAAGTTAGTCGATGACGGCAAACTCGTTGAGTACCAACTACTTACTCGTCCTGGTAATGCTGAGCCTGCATCCATGCAGCTCATTGACGCCCGTCTACAAAGCACCCATCAACAAACCACGAATGATGGCACACGCTATGACACAGGCCTGACAGATGCGCTAATCGGAGCAATACGGCAAACGCTCGAGGCAGGCGACCAAGTATTAATTTTCTTAAACCGTCGCGGCTATGCGCCTGTTCTATTATGCGAAGCGTGCGGTTGGCAGGCAGATTGTCCGCGCTGTGATGCTCATCTAACGGTACACTACAACAGCCAAACGCAGCGTCGCCACTACGCAAACAACGCCTATTTAAAATGCCACCATTGCGACTGGCAAACCTATATTCCGACTGTCTGCCCTGATTGCGGCAGTCAAAATTTAGATGCTAAAGGGATGGGCACCACAAGGCTGAGTGAAAACTTACACGCGATTTTTGCCAATCCGCAAACCAGTAAGGTGCTTTACCCCATAATTCAAATCGATCGCGATACGACAAGGCGTAAAGACAGCTGGGAAAATATTTATCAGCGTATCAATGAAGGCAAGCCTGCGATACTGGTCGGCACGCAAATGGTTGCCAAAGGTCACCACTTTCCCAATGTCACCCTCGTCTGCCTACCCAATGCCGATCGTGGATTTTTATCCGCAGACTTTCGCTCGCCCGAGCATACCGCCCAGCTGATGATTCAGGTGGCAGGCCGCGCAGGCCGCGGTGACAAGGCCGGACGCGTGCTGATTCAAACCTTGCAACCTGACAATGAGCTGTTACTAAAACTGGTCAAAGATGGCTATTTATCCTTTGCTCGTGAGTTGCTGCAAGAACGCAAAATGATGGGCTTACCCCCGCATAGTCATGCCGCGCTGATACGCTGTGAAGGCAAAACGCTTGCGGCCACCACGCAAGCGCTCAAAGATGCGATTGCCATTTTACCAAACGCCCATAAACTGGCCGTACTGGGGCCTATCGATGCGCCTATGAGTAAAAAGAACAGCCGCTACCATGTCCAGCTACTGCTCTTAGGCAAAGATCGTCGCCACTTACATCATGTACTCAGCCAATGGTGGCAACCCGTACTTGCCCTGCCAAGCGCTAAATACCTCAAGCTTACTTTGGATATTGACCCTGTGGGTTGGTAGTTAAAGCACTGTAAAGTAATCATCGGGCGCCGCGGTGTTATTTTTACTTCGGGGTAACAGTTTCTCATACTCGACTGTGTTAAATTTATAACAGCTGTTTGGCCTGCTTGATTAGCAGATAGCTTCCGTGTGCCGTACAAGTATGGATTATTTAATGTAACGTCAGAAACTTGAGTGTTGTTATGAAATCAGAAAATTCAAACCCGAGGCAAAATAATCCTGCTCATCAGGGTGCTACTGATACGCACACACATCAAGATAGTGAGTACCCTAACTATACGCATGCAGGGCAAGACAATCATGATCACGATGCCCATTTAGAACAGACAACAGCCCCGAGAGACACTAAAGGCTATCAACGAACGTTACTGATTAGCTTTCTTATCATTACTGGCTACATGTTTATCGAAGCCATCGGTGGCTGGCTCACAGGCAGCTTGGCGCTATTATCAGATGCCGGTCACATGCTAAGCGATGCGATAGCCCTTGGTGCCACCCTAATGGCGTTTAAGATTGGCGAAAAATCAGCCACTCACCAAAAGACCTTTGGTTATAAGCGCTTTGAGATTTTAGTCGCTACCTTAAATGGTGCTACGCTGGTTATCATCGCTCTAATGATTTTTTATGAAGCGATCAAACGTTTCAATTCACCCCCTGAAATTGCTACGCAAGGTATGCTGATCGTTGCGACTATCGGTATGTTGGTCAACATTTTGGTGGCGTGGTTCATGCATCGAGGTAGCCGCAGTGGTGATGCTCACGGGCACAGTCATGGGACAAATGATACCCTGTCAGCTGACAATAAAGAGCCGGTTAATCTCAACATGCAGAGTGCTTACTTGCACGTATTGAGTGATTTACTAGGATCAGTCGCTGCTATCATCGCAGCCTTACTGATGATGGGATTTGGTTGGGTATGGGCGGATGCGGTAGCCTCGGTAGTGGTTGCCATCCTGATATTAGTAAGCGGTTACCGTGTCGTCCGTGATTCAGTGCACATCTTAATGGAAGGCACGCCTGCTCATATATCGTTAGTCGATGTCGAACAAAAACTGCTTACTCACCCGCAGGTAAATGCTGTCCACGACCTTCATGTTTGGAGTATTACTAGCGGCCTAAACGCCTTATCTTGTCACATCGTGGTCGATGGCGACATGAGTATTCATAAATCAAGCGTGTTGATTGCCAGTCTAGAACAAAGCTTACTCGAGCTTGGTATCCATCACGCCACCATTCAGGTCGAAAGCTTGTCGCACCCACAAACCGAAACACATAGTGATGCCTTAGTTTGTGATATCTCAAAGCAGCCCGCTGACAGTAACAAACACATAGGGCACAATCACTAAGCCATAAAAAAAACGAAAATTAAGCGAGATTATGTGGTTATAATAAAGACTGATTAGCAATAACAAGCAATCAAGCGGAACGTCGTTTGACTTAAGCCACCATATTTATTAGCATTTTTACCTATCTATTGATGATGTATCACTATGTCTAAACGCTCAGCGCCCTTTGTCGCCCCAGATCATATCGAAGACCCTACGTCAAAGGATGGCAAAAAACACGCCAAAGTTTTGCTCTCAACGCTGCAAGAAGACATTGCCAGCTTTCGTAATGAACAGTTTCCGCCGGATATTTTGCGGCAAATTCGTGACATGCCGATTTATGAAGGTAACTTAGCCGAGGTCCAAGCTTATCAACAGCGCTGGCAGCCTTTGCTGGCGCGTGCACTGGCTTTTTATCCGGCTGCCAATCTACCACCTGACTATCTGCCGCTACCTGCCAGCCTTGAGATTCCGCAGTTTATTTATCATGTGCAACGCTTGCATCTGACCAAGACTCGTGCCAAAGAATCCAAAAGCTTTGGCTCGGTAGGCGCACTTACTGATAAATGTGGTGATTACACGGTTGATGAAGTTGCCCGTATGGCAGCCGTGTTTGATAGTGATGATGAAGCGCGTCTGGTCGCGCACCGTGAATTTATTGATTTACGTGCTTATGTTTTTTGCCGTGATAGTAAAGGCGAGATGCTAGAGCCTGAACGGGTGCGCTTTTATCGTACTGGCCTGATTGTCCATGCCTTGCCTGACTTTAAAATCGTAGACAGTCGGCAGACTCCGCGTAAGCGTCGTAATGATGCGTATAACAACCCAATCGCAGACAACGGCATTTGGAAAATTTACCGCAAAAAATAGTTTACGTCGCCGCCATATCGTTTTTGCTACCACCGCTTTATATTGCTCACTTGATTGCCACCATTAAGGATACAAGATGTTCGCTGCCGCCGCCGGCTCACCAAACTTAATGTTACAAGCTACGATTTTCTTGGGGGCAGCATTACTTTTTGTACCCTTAGGCAAACGCTTTGGGATTGCAACTGTGTTGGGCTATCTCATCACAGGGCTTATATTGGGCCCAAGTGGCTTAGATGTGGCGGGCGATGCAGAGAGCTTACTGCACTTTTCTGAATTTGGCGTGGTCATGCTGCTGTTTATCATCGGGCTTGAGCTACAGCCTTCACGGCTTTGGGCATTACGGCGCTCGATATTCGTCCTTGGTGGCCTCCAAGTTGGTCTTACCGGCGCCTTATTGATGTGGCTGTTAATACAGTTTTTTACTTTACCACTAGATACCGCTTTTATTGTCGGTTTTGGTCTTGCCCTCTCTTCCACTGCTTTTGTGCTCCAAATACTGACCGAAAAACAGCAGCTTTCAAGCACCCACGGCCGAGAAGCGTTTACGATTTTATTGTTCCAAGATATCGCAGTTATCCCCCTTCTAGCGGTCATTCCATTCCTATCGGGGGTGCGTGAACAAAGCTACGACTTGATTTACTTTGGTAAGGTTTTTGCTGTTTTTGCCGGCCTCATTTTTGCTAGTCGCTATATTATCCGGCCGTTTTTTAAATTTGTCGCGTCAAGTGGGGCATCTGAATTATTGACTGCCGTGGCACTGTTTATCGTCATGGGTGTGTCTATTTTGATGGGCCAGATTGGTCTGTCGATGGCGCTAGGAGCATTTTTGACAGGCGTGTTGCTGGCCGATTCTGAGTACCGTCATGAGTTAGAAGCCAGTATCGAGCCTTTTAAAGGGTTGCTACTAGGGTTGTTCTTTATGTCGGTCGGTATGTTGACCGATGTCAAACTCATCTTGGCACAACCTCTCTTTATTATTGGTTGTGCGATGGCATTGATGTTTATCAAATTCGGTGTCATCGCGGCGATTGCAAAAATATCTGGCAATCGCTGGCCGACCAGTATCAGACTAGGCGTCACGCTAGCCCAAGGCGGTGAATTCGCCTTTGTCTTATTCAGTGTTGCGACCGCCCAAAATGTCTTACGACCCGAGCTTGCAAACACGCTTAACCTTATCGTAACCATCTCGATGGCACTCACACCACTGGCATTTTTATTGTTAGAAAAAGTGGGTGAGCCTTTATTTGCCAAAAGCAAACCAAGCCGCGAATACGATACCATTCCAGATCATGAACATCAGGTCATTATTGCCGGTTTTGGACGTGTCGGACAAATCATCGGGCGTGTGCTGCGCATGCATAATATCGAGTTTACCGCCATTGAGCGCTCAGCGAATCGCGTCGATTTTGTCCGTAAGTTTGGTAATCAAGTCTATTATGGTGATCCCAAAAACCCAGAAATATTACGCGCCGCGGGTATCAAAAAAGCCCGTGTGTTCATTCTCGCTATTGATGATTTAGAGCGTTCTATCACAACGGCGCAGTACTTGCGTAAAAACTATCCTGAGATGATTGTGTTAGCGCGCGCGCGTGACCGCCAGCACTATTACCGTTTACGTGAGGTTGGGGTGCGACATATCTGGCGTGAGACGTATTTGTCTTCTTTAGACATGTCGCGAGAGTCCCTACAGCTGCTGGGTATCTCACCCGAAAAAGCTCGCGAAACGGTACAGACATTCCGTGACTACGATGATGACTTGATTGAACGTCAGCAAGCTATTTATGACGATGAAGCCAGCATGATCGAATCAGCACAGTCAGCAATGGCAGAGCTTGAGAGTTTGTTTGATGAAGATATCGATAAGGCTCGAAAGATGGATTTAAGCGATTTTTATGATGCACTAAAAAGCCAAGCGACACCCGTTGATGATAAAGAGGACATCGCCACTGATTCTAAAAACTCACTGTAATGGCTAGGGCGTGTCCTCATTGCAGCTTTCCGGTGCTAGCTTTTTATTCAATGAACTCATGCAGTCCCAGCTATCACCCTCTGGTAGATGATAAAAAACGAGTGTCTGATCATTGAGGTAGCGTATAGGAAACTTGACGTTTCGTATCGTGGCAATCACTGCACAGTCGGTTTCTGCTACGCCAGCCGCTTTGTTATCGATCTCAATGCGTATCTGCTGAGTCTCGGTATTAAGCGGCAGATTCACTGGACACCGTCCTGTTTTCTGATACATCAGTGCCACACGGTTTTGTGTCGTTTTGGCGACATCATAGGTGTCAAACAATACCTCATTGGCTTTTGGCTTAGCGATAATAGGTAAAAACTGCACCTTGATGACCATTAAAGCAAAGGCAAAAAAACCAAACCCTAACGCCAATCCAAATAAACTCACCCCACCCTCTCGGCGTAGATGTGCTTGTTGCGCGGCCTCATCTCGCGGATAGTCATTGATAGCGTCAGCAATCTCACGCCTTGCCATGCGATAATAATAAGCGTCCGTCCAGCGAGCCACCATAAATGACCAAAATAGCCAAATAATGGCAGCAATGCCTATACGTGTCGCCATCTGGTACGCATCAGGAATGTAAGACATCGCCACAAACTCAAACGCCACCAATACAATGGCCACGTTAAGCTGGATAAAAGACCACCCTGCCACACTATAGACAATGGCATCCATGTAACGCTTACGATATAGCAGCCAAGGAAAGGTGATAAAAAATGCGGCCCAGTGCCATTTTGGCGACAGATAACCTTGCTGATCGAATTGCTCAAAGCGTTTAAGATAGTAACGCTGGCTACGATGGCCAATAAACCACTTGTCTAGCTGTTGGCGCTTCGTAGGCGTTAGCTGTTCTTGATAAAACGGGGGCGGCGAATCCGTCTCGATAAATAGCATGGCAGTACACTCTGTTGGACTCAAAAATGACTCTATCAACGACTATTATATGATAATGTCAAAACTCGTGTATAGCATAGAGCAACCATGGAAGTCAGCCGAAAGCCTGCTAAAACAAGTTTGTACGTTCACAGTTGTACCGATTTGACTTATAATGAGCCAACCTCACCCACCTAACGAAGCCTTATTAATCCTATGAGTCAACATCCTGATATCAACGATAACATCACTAGTAGTAATACAACTGATGAGCAAGCCCTTAATAGCACTGAGCAACATAGCGATATCGACAGCAATGCCGATAGTGAAACAGAGCCAGCCACTGACAAACACCTACGTATTGTCAACACGTTTATGAAGCGGCGTACGCACATGAATAAAAACGCTGAACTGGCACTGACTGCGCCAGAGTTTGCCGATTATCTGGTCAATAACAGTTTCGGTGACGGCAATCTCGATGGTATTGATAACTTGCGTTCACTATTTACCGACAGCCCCAACGGCAGTGAAGCGCCGCTTACGCTAGAGATTGGTTTTGGACTGGGTGACTCATTCATCGAGATGGCAGCAGCCGAACCGACCCGTAATTTCGTTGGTGTCGAAGTACATGAGCCTGGCATTGGTAAATGCGCTTACATGGCAGGGACTCAAGGTTTGACCAATGTTAAAATCATCAACGGTGATGCCATTCAATTGCTCAAACAATTGCCAGAAAATCATATCGATCGTATTCAACTTTACTTCCCTGATCCATGGCAAAAAAAACGTCATTACAAACGCCGTTTCGTCAGTCCTGAACGTATGACCATTGTCACTCGTAGCTTAAAACAAGGCGGCTGGTTCCATACAGCCACTGACTGGGAGCACTACGCTTTTTGGATGGTTGACGTTTTAGATAACTTTGCCGGATTAACCAATCAAGCGGGCGCGGGCAATTTCACTGACCGCCCTGACTTTCGTCCAATGACCAAGTTCGAGCGTCGTGGTTTAGAGCGTGGACATGGGGTTTGGGATTTAATCTATATTAAAGATTAACGCGCACGGCTCACTCTCAATAGATTTTCACTCTAGCGGCTAAATTATTTAGCCGCTTTTTTGTACTTGTTCGCCCGCTCTCTACTAAATTACATGAGATTATTGCCTCATTTCTTGGCCATATCCCTTAAACCACCGAGCATGAGAATTTTTAGGGATAAAAATTCATAAAAATGTCACATGTGAAACATCACGACTAGCAGTCCATATATCGATAAATATACATTTGCACTGGTATAAAAAAATATTATAGACTTATTGTCCTATGTTAATTATCTGCGCAATCATTGGTACTATAAGGGATTCATGAGTTCTCCCCATAAGCTGTGGATAACCCTGTGTATAAGTCACCCCTTGACAGAGACACCCCTAGATAACATAAAGGACAAGGTAAAATCGTTCATTTTTTATACAATTAAAAACTCACTAAAAATCAGACACTTAAACCTAGTGTTTACTCATAAAAAATTATTTTAAATATTTTTAAAAAAAATTTTATAGTCAATAATGTTTCACAACAGGGAAATCTGAGCATTTTATTTGCTGTGGACAACTCATAAAACTATTGACAAACCACCCCCTTTTCCTGTCCAAAACTTCTATTTTCTTGTCAGTCCTCTCAAAAATTACAGACCAAACAGTAGCCTTAAATCATGCGACAGTTATTGTCGTTTAGCGTCGTCTGCCCCTCTATGTGTCCCTTGGATTTTGTTATAATTGCCTTATCTAACCAGTAGCGCTACCGATGTTAATGCGCATAATGTGACGCAACCCACACTATGACCGCTACTTTTTATGAACTTATTTTTACTTTTCTCGTGATTTAATTTTACTGTATAGTAGAGTGATACATCAGATATGACTGATGACATCACCACTATTATCCCCTATTTATTCTAGCTAGACGCTGGTCGCCTCTTATTGTCTAAGTAGCAATCAGCCCTATTGAACCATCATTTTGAGTAGTACGTACCTTTTATAGATAGCATCAAAATTGATCGTTTCACATTCATTATTGCAAACAAGGAATCCAATATGGACGACAATAAAGCCAAAGCCCTCAAAGCGGCATTAGGTCAAATTGAAAAGCAGTTTGGTAAAAATACCATTATGCAACTAGGTGACGACTCAGCCATTCTTGATGCTGATGTGGTCTCAACAGGCTCTCTTGGTCTCGATATTGCGCTTGGTATCGGCGGTCTGCCCAAAGGACGTATCGTTGAAATCTATGGTCCTGAAAGCTCAGGTAAAACCACCATGACATTGCAAGCCATTGCCGAATGTCAAAAACAAGGCGGCACTTGTGCCTTTATTGATGCTGAGCATGCCCTCGATCCTGTCTATGCACGCAAGCTTGGCGTGAATACTGACGATTTGTTGCTCTCCCAGCCTGATAATGGTGAACAAGCGCTTGAAATCACCGACATGCTAGTACGGTCAGGAGCGATCGATATGATCGTTATTGACTCAGTTGCCGCCTTGACGCCGCGTGCAGAGATTGAAGGCGAGATGGGCGACTCGCATATGGGACTACAAGCTCGCTTGATGAGCCAAGCATTACGTAAAATCACCGGTAACGCCAAGCGCTCTAACTGTATGGTGGTCTTTATTAACCAAATCCGTATGAAAATTGGTGTGATGTTCGGTAGTCCTGAGACGACGACAGGTGGTAATGCACTCAAATTCTATGCCTCAGTACGTATGGACATCCGCCGTATCGGTGCGGTCAAAAATGGTGATGAAATCATCGGTAACCAAACCCGTGTCAAAGTCATCAAAAACAAAATGGCCCCGCCATTCCGTCAAGCTGAGTTTGAGATTACTTACGGTGAAGGAACCAATCACTTAGCCGAAGTCATTGATTTGGGTGTCGAGATTGGCGCGGTTGGAAAAGCGGGCTCTTGGTACAGTTATGGCGACGAAAAAATCGGTCAAGGTAAAGCCAACTCTGTGTTGTTCTTAAAAGAGAACCCTGCCATTGCTAAAGAGATCGAAGACAAAATTCGTGCCGAAAAGCTTGGGGTGAAAAACGACAGTAAAGCCGCAGATGGTGACAAAGCTAATGAAGCCAACGAAGAATTGGTCTCTGACCCTGTACAATAGTGGTTTCATCATTAATTGTTAACAGTTCCCATGGTTTATAATGAACATTAAAACCTTAGCTGACATACTCGCTGAATCGGACGCCGACTCAGCGAGTACTCCTCGTACCCCGCAAAAAAAGCCTTCTCAGTCCTCTATATCTGTTAAACGTACCTATAAAGACCAACCCATACAGACAACTAAAGCGACTAAGCGCTCAATCCATTCGGACAAAAAGCCATCTTTGCCCAGCGATTCTAGCTTTGATGAAGACACTATCGAGACACCCTCCTCGACGGATCAAAAACCCTCCAAATCCAAAAGACGTAAAAAACGCTTTCACCCAGCGGCTAACTTTACCCCTGAACCTAGCGATGCGCCTACTTATCAACCACCTAAAGCACAGAGCATCAAAGAGATGCTGGCAGAAGTTAAGCATAATGTTCATGGCAATAACGACGATAGTGCCGCCACTACTGACGACCAGCCATATGCAGACAGCTCGGAATACCCACCTGCGCAAACAGCGACTGATGATGGTGCAGCGGACAACCAAACCGACAATCTACCAGCCGCACTAAAAGCCTACTTGCGCACACCCGAACAACGACAGGCCGATATCGATGCCATCAAAGCTGAAAGCCGTTTGCGTTGGTTGGCTTTTTATTATTTGTCGCGCCGTGAGTATGGTAAGGCTGAGCTTAAACAAAAACTGATCGATAAAGAGCAAGATCCAGAAAAGGTAGATGCTCTGCTCGATGAGTTTGCAGAAAAAGGCTATCAAAGTGATTACCGTACCACACTGATGCTAATACGTGAAAATATTCGAAAAGGTCGTGGACGCGGACGTATCAAGCAAGAATTTTATCGTAAGAAAATCGCTATGCCAGGCAATATCGATGAGCTAATTGATCTGGCAAATGCAGAGTCTGATGAGTTTAGCGAGTTTGTGGAGGATAGCGCGGATACGCCGGTTGACGGGGTCGATTGGCTAAAACTGGCGGTCATAGCGCGTACCAAAAAGTACGGTGCTGACATTCCTACTGAGCAAAAAGACAAAGCCCGCCAGCTACGGTTTTTGCAATATAGAGGATTTAAGACCGATATCTGCTTTGCTGCGCTCAACTATACCTTAGAGACGTTAGATGAGCGCTTTTAGCGGATTGTCTTTAAACTTTTTTACTTTCAGTTACTTAGGGCGTGGTTCTTTATTAATAATAGCCGAGTACTTTCCACCAAATCAAACCGGCACCGATCCAAATAACTAGGTTGACCACACTCATAATCGCACCAATACTCCACCATTCTTTTAACGTCACATAGCCAGAGTTAAAGATAACCGGCGCAGTACCAGTCGCATAATGAGTCAGCGTCATCATAATATTACCTGCTGCGGCCAAAATGAGCGCATACAACATCGGCGGTGCCCCTAAAGTTAGCCCTACTGCATAAAAGGCGGCAAACAGTGCTGTGATATGGGCAGTGGTACTCGCGAAAAAGTAATGTATGTATAAGTATACTAAGGTCAAGATAGTCACTGCCCCTATCCAACCTACGCCAGTTGTACCAATCAAAGACTCAATATTACCTGAGAACCAGCTGATCAAGCCGAGCTCGTTAAGATAAGCCGCCATCATAATGAGCGCACCAAACCAGACAATGGTATCCCATGCCGATTTCTCTTTTAGAATATCTTCCCAAGTCAGGACACCCGTCAGTATCAAGGTTGTCAAGCCGATAAAAGCCGTTGTAGTCGCGTCAACGCTATACTGCTCACCTAAAATCAATGCAGGTATGTTCGCCCATAACAGCAGCATTAGACCAAATACACCAAGCATGATTTTTTCTTGAGTATTTATTTGACCCATTTCTGCTAAATTGTCTTTTGCAAAACCTTTGGCATCGGGTGTTTCTTTGACATCAGGCGGATAGATCATATAAATGACTAATGGCATAACAACCAGACACAGCATACCTGGCACAAACATCGCCACCGCCCACGTCGTCCATGACAACTGAATGTCACCACCTGTGATTTTATTAACTAAGTCCACGACTAAAGGGTTGGGAGCAGTAGCAGTAATAAACATGCCAGAGGTAATGGGATTGGCGTGGTAGTTAACCATCGCCAAATAGCGACCCATTTTGTTTTGAGTGCCCTCCTCTGGCGTTGAATGAAAGCTGTGCGCAATGGAATTCATAATGGGATGAATAATCCCACCCCCACGAGCCGTATTAGAAGGCGTAATGGGTGCTATCATCAACTCAGCTGCTGTCAAAGAATAAGCCACGCCAATGGTTTTTTTGCCAAAAATAGAGATAAAATAATAAGCAATACGTCGACCTAAGCCAGTCTTTATCAAGCCACGCGATATCATAACCGCGATACCAATTAGCCAAATCAGTGGACTTGAGTAGCTTGATAATGCGTCGCTAATGGCTTGTTTTGGGCTATCACTTGTCACGCCTGTGAGCGCCACGAGTGTGACTGCAATGATAGCGATCGCACCAATGGGTAGCACTTTACCGATGATGGCGACAATGGTACCAATGAACAATGCCAGCATATGCCACGCGTCAGGTGTAACGCCAGTAGGAACGGGAATAACAAACCAGATAATCAAACCAACTAAGATGGCAATAGCTGCTTGAATAGGTTTAAATGGCATGAGGAAATATCCTTAAAATGTGTTTTTACCCTCAGACAGTTATATTTTACACACTACCCTTAAAGGTACAAACGCTATAAAACGGCGTTGGATCAATCATACTGAGTGAATAGTACAACCATCTTATAAGATTTATATAACCGTTTTATTATTGTTCACCATTTTTAACATATCTTTTTAGATAATAAGGTAAATAGGCAGCAATAATGCTGCGGAAATGGTTCTGCTGTATTGGCAATAAAAAAAGAGCACGTCATCAGACGCACTCTTTTTAACGAATTTTCGGGCATACGGGCGCTTGTTAAAGTAAAAAGTTATTTTAAAGTATTTAGTCGACTAGACAACTGACCCATGATCTGGTCAATCTCTGCATTGGCCTCTCTTTCATTATCTAAGTTGCCATTCGGTGTGAGCTGATTCATGACTTCAGGCAGCAGTTCAGCCAGCCCCTGACGCACCTCTGCCTCATTCGCACCCGTGTGAGCAGCAACTTGCTGAATCTCACTGTCATCAAACAAACGACTGACCTCATTTGGATCAAGGTTGTCATTATCTTCTTGGTTACTCATCCAAGAGCGGGCTTGTTTTTCATAACCCATGCCAGTAATCTTGGATAACGCTCCGCTGAGGCCGCCGTTACGTTTGATCCAGCTTAATACCATTGGCATAAGGGCCGCGATTAGCATGCCTTTACCACCACCAAATCCGCCTCTCGTGCGTTGACCACCCAGTACACCGCCTAAGATATCTCCTAAGCCACCAGCGCCTGAGCTTACACCGCCGCGTTGATTGCCGCCAGCGAGACCACCTATAATATCGTCTAGACCAAAACCACTATCGGGTTGGCGATCATACTGTCTTGGATTGTAGCCCCCTGCTTGACTGCCGCCGCCTAACACACTACCCAATACATCTCCAAGACCACCAGTCCGACGTGGGGTGGTACGTTGGTTCACCGGGTTACGCTGTGCGTCTTCTGGATCCATAGCACTACGCGCCACTTGGCTCACCAAACTTCCTAATAAACTCATAACGCACTCCTTTTTTGTCATATTGTTGGTTATTGTCATCAGCCACTGTTTCTTTCTAACCACACTGATCACTAATCAGCACATGATGAAAAAGACGGTTGGCTGATACGCTTTATCGTTATCTTGCAATATAACAAATCTCTATAACCACCGAGATAGGTGTTTTGTTATGACATGTAGGCATGCGTAAGCTTATAGAGGCAATCGACTATCGGAAAAAAGTCGGTGTTTACCCTGTTTTATCAGCGCTCACACTGGCTAAAACATTCAGCTCTCTCCACTGATCCGCACCCACTTGATCGCGAAACACTGTCACTGATAAAGGCCGCCTATAAGGTTCTACTATAGTAAACTCAAAGCTCATCGCCCACTGATAGCGATGCACATTGATTAGTTGTGCCTGCCATAGCTCATCACCACGTCCAGTACGCATCAGGAGTTGCCACTGTCTGTCGACACGCTGACTAAGCGGTGGCTGACTAAAGTGCAACAGTATCGGTCGTGAGAATGTCAGATAGATAGTCACAGCGGCAGCAACTATTAAGATGACCACATACTGCCACAGAACTAAAGAAGCAAGCCATGCAAGTACAACCATAACGCTGGTTAACCCAATATACAGCACTAAACGTAAGTAGCTGGCCGGCTGGATAGCCGTATCAATACGCAATGGGGCTGTTGAAGTCATGTATGAGCACCAAAGAAAACGTTAACCATTACATTACGTCAAATCTTTGGTATGACGCCACGTTTTAATTTTATTGACCAACGTCCATATTGCTTCATCTTCTGGACGATTTTGATTGGTAAAATAATCCAACAAATCAGGATCTTCATGAGTCAGCATTTGCGCAAACGTTTCTTGCTCGGCAGGATCTGCTGTTAGATACAGCTCTTTGACATAAGGGTCGATATAAAAATCCAATTCCTTTAGTCCGCGACGCGCCTGATAAATAATGCGGCGCTGCTCATTGGTAGGTTCAGGCTGAGTGATATTCATAGAGAGATTCTCGTTCATTTAGAGGGATTCTGTTAGTGTATTTACTGCGGTTGTGAAAACTGATCTTAGTTTTGGATCGGGCTGATACATAGTGATAGCATGAGACAGTAACCTCAAGTGCCAAGCACCGCAAAGCGCTACTAACGACCGTGATAGGTAGATAACTGATGCCACAACGCCACTGCTTGCTGCATCATCGCCACGTTATGGGTACGAATGATACTGGCCCCCTGCTGTAGCGCAAATATGCCAGCAGCAGTCCCGACTGCATCGCGCTCTACTGCTTGAGTGTTAGCGACTGCTTTTACGTCACTTTTACTAAGCACTTCCGCTAAAAAACGCTTACGTGAAATACCAAACATCATTGGTAAACCAAGTACTTTTAACTGTTCAAGTTGACTTAACAAGGCACAATGGTGGTCATAGTTTTTGGCAAAACCAAAGCCTGGGTCAATGATGATTTTCTCCTGCTTGACCCCAAGACTCGTTACCTCCTGAATACGCGCCAAAAGCTCTGTCGTCACGTCACTAACCACCTCATCATACTGCGCAAGATCGTTCATCGTCGTTGGCTCACCGCGCATATGCATGAGCATCACAGGTATATCAAGCTCAGCCGCTACTGCTGTCGCGCCCTCACGTTTTAGGGCACGTACATCGTTCCAAATGTCAGCTCCCGCCTCAAAAGCTGCCTGCATCACGGCTGGATTACTGGTATCAATAGACAACCAGATATCATTCCCGCACTGCTGCCTGATTGCTTGAACCACGGGTACGACACGCTGTATCTCATCATTAGTGACCACAGTATCCGCATTTGGACGAGTAGATTCGCCGCCAATATCAATAATACTAGCGCCTTCTTCTATCATTTTTTGACAGTGCGTCAGCGCCTTATCTACGGCATTAAACTGCCCACCATCCGAGAAAGAATCTGGCGTTACATTCAGAATACCCATAACATGTGGCGACGATAAATCTAAGGTTTTATCACGACTTACTATCTTGTAAGGGGGTAAAGGTTGAAACAAGGACATAATCCATCCATCACAAGTAAATTTTTAAGAAATTTCGGTTTGTTACTATTTTATCTATGATACCAGTAAATCCTACTCTGTCCTAAACCCTTCATAAATGAGACCCACAAAAAAAGCCCTTTATTTGAACTGACCCCCATAAGTTGGACACAACTTATGGGGTATTTTTATGCGTTACGATCTGGACTTTAAGAGAGAAGTCATCGCATACTATCGGCAAGGACATACCGGAGTCGCAACAGCAAAGAAGTT
>NZ_QQAI01000021.1:0-36423 GCF_021023115.1 Psychrobacter sp. CCUG 69069 | reverse complement strand
ATATACTTATATACTTATATACTTATATACTTATATACTTATATACTTATATACTTATATACTTATATACTTATATACTTATATACTTATATACTTATATACTTATATACTTATATACTTATATACTCAATACATACTACAGGGATCTGTATTTATGAAGGTAATCGCGGTATTAAATCAAAAGGGTGGTAGCGGTAAGACTACCATCGCAACGCATTTGGCTCGTGGCTTACAACTAAAAGGTCATAGTGTTTTGTTGGTGGATAGCGACCAGCAGGGCAGTGCGCGTGACTGGAGAGCGGTTGATGAAGACAATCCGGTACCAGTGATCGGGCTTGATAGACCAACACTTGATAAAGATTTAAAAAGCGTTTCTGATAAAGATTACGTGGTGATCGATGGATCGCCGCAAGCTACTAGTCTGGCTATTTCTGCTATAAAGGCGGCTGATTTTATATTGATTCCGGTGCAGCCGAGTCCTTATGATATCTGGGCAACCAGTGATTTGGTTGATTTAGTACAGCAACGTATTGAGATGATGGATGGCCAACTAAAGGCGGCCTTTGTCGTATCACGCGCCATTCAAAATACCAATATTGGTAAAGAGGTGGCAACCGCGCTGCTTGATTATAATCTTCCGGTATTAGAGACCAGAGTGATGCAGCGAGTTGCTTATCCTAATAGTGCTGCCCTTGGTAAGACAGTATTTGATACCGAATCGCCTAATAGCAATGCGATACAAGAGATAACCGCATTGGTCAGTGAGATTCAAATATTTTTTGGTGAGGAGTAGGTCATGAGTTTATCAGCAGGTCGCCCTAGTAAGAACGTTAAGGATCAGTTAGCTCTATCGGATGTGACGGACAGTCCCAAAAAGACGGTACGCGTGAATTTTAATCTAGATGAAGATAAACACATTGCGCTCAAACGGTACGCGCTTGAAAGCCGAAAAACGGTTACTGAGCTGTTGACTGAAATGATTGATGAAAAGTTGGTTGAACGATAGATATAAAAAATCGGATTTTTTATACCTAAAAAAAGGATATGTATAAAAAACTCAAAAAACTATATATATCATCGAACGCTGTGTACCTTTCTAGTATCATCAGATGCTTGTTTTCTTAAGCCAGACGTAGAAGCAAGCTGCAAAAAAAATGCCCATGGCAAAACAAGCACTGTTTCCTATATCAGTACCATATAATAGAACCAAAAACGGTTAGCAGTGCTAAGGTATATTGCCCTTAATCAAAGCGTACTCAATAACGATTTAAGTTACACAAAATATAAGGGGCTTCTAGCCCCATCATTATTCTGAACCGCCCCGAGATTGTCGGAGACTCAACTTTCTGAGAGAATACGACAATGAAAAGACAAACCTACACTCCTGAGATTAAAAAACGCGCCGTTCGCATGCTGATTGAAGCATTAAACGATTACACCTCTATGTGGTCAACCATTCAAGTTATAGTACTGAAAATAGAATCTACTTTTGGAACATTGTGGTCATGTCATAAAAAGCGCACTAATGAAACCATACTAACCAACATTCAAGACTAAGCTACACATACTAAAGAGCTTGAACGTGAAAATAAGAAGCTTACGTAAGCCAGTTAGATTACAGTAAAAGCCGCTTTTTTCGCCCAAGGAGAGATAGGACATACAATCCAGTTGTGGCTCAGTTTATTGATAACAATAAGTGTGTCTACGGTATTAGAGCAATATTGACTGTGCAATATAGAAGATATGCAATAAAATTATTTTCTACCTTTAATAAAATGCAGCAACCTAAACAAGGGTAAATTATGAGTAATTCAGATAACCACAGTCACCAAGCTCCAAATCCTAAAAATATGAATAAGGCTTTCTATATTGGAATTGGTCTAAATTCTGCATTTACGCTCATCGAGTTCATAGTGGGCTACTCAACTAATTCATTAGCTTTAATCGCAGACGCTAGCCACAACTTAAGTGATGTTGCCAGTTTAATAATCTCGTTAATTGGAATGAAATTAGCACAGAAAGCATCTACTACGCTTTATACCTATGGCTACAAAAAAGCTTCTATAATGGCTTCTCTTATTAACGCCATATTGTTAGTTACAATCGTTATAGGTATTGCGTATGAGGCCTTGGGTCGATTTGATACCATACCGGAAGTTGCAGGAAAAGTTATTATTATTACAGCTCTAATAGGTGTATTTATAAATACTGTTTCTGCTTTTGCATTCTACAAAGGTCAAAAAGACGATATTAATGTTAAAGGTGCTTTCTTGCATCTAATGGTAGATGCATTGGTCTCTGTAGGTGTCGTTATCTCGGGCATTATTATTTACTATACAAGTTGGAATATCGTTGATCCTCTAGTTAGCTTGATTATTTCAGTCGTGATACTGTTATCGACTTGGGGTCTACTAAAAGAGAGTATCAAGCTTGCTATTGACGGAGTACCTCAAAATGTTGATCTCAGTAAAATCACTGCTATCTTAGAGAGCTATAAATTTATTCAAAACTTTCATCATCTGCACATCTGGGCCTTGAGTACCACTGAGAATGCTCTGACAGTTCATATCGTACCGAAGAGCGATGTGACATTAGAAGAGACTCTTATTATGAAAGAAAATATTAAGGAAGATTTGGCGCATCAGAATATACAACATGCAACTATTGAATTTGGTATTAAGGCAGATGACAATCAAAAATCGCGTGCATTAAATGAAAGTATCAACTAAAAGATGATAGACCGTATATAGCTATCTCTTTTTAAGTATGAGGCGCGTGCTTTATGTCGACATAATTTTTTCAATCAGTTCTTATGTGATCAATAGTTTAAAACTTTTATATTTACGTGCGTTAGGACGTTACCTAGAAAAAATAAAAAACTTACGCTGATTAAATTATTATAATTAAGTTTACTATTACCCTCGTCCTCTAAGTGTGGTTAGACCTTTGCCAAAATAGCTTAGTAGTAATAACAGAGTTATTATTATCAAGATAGGATAATTTCCCATAAGCATAAAGGGAGTGTTACCAACCCGTGCCTGTATCTCACCACGTAGTACAGTACGCTCAAACTGCGGTGCGCGTTCTACAATACGACCTTTATGGTTAATGATAGCGGTAACACCAGTATTGGTCGCTCGAATAAACCAGCGCCCGTTCTCAAGCGCGCGCATTTGTACCATTTGCAAATGTTGCAATGGTCCTGCTGAAGTGCCAAACCAGGCATCGTTAGAGACCGTCAACAAAAAGTCAGTATCGATGGCATTTTTACGCGTGGTATCTGGATAAGCTACCTCATAACAGATAGCCGTCCCTATATTGTGTCCACGCACCTGTAGCGGTGACTGCTGATCACTACCGCGACTATAGCTCTTAATATCCTGACTACCGGCCAAACTTGGGAAAATATCGAGCACGCCTTCAAATGGAATATACTCTCCAAAAGGCACCAGACGCTGCTTCTTGTATAGGCCTTCCGCTTCTACACCTCGAGCAATCACGCTATTGTAAAATGGGGGATACTTATCCGTACTGGCATTGAATGCCGCTTTATCCTTATAAGGGATACCAGTTATCCATGTCGTATTGGTCGCATTAGCCATTTCTATCATTTCACTAATAAAGCCCGCAGCCTCATCCTGAAACATCGGAATAGATGATTCAGGCCACACCACAACATCACGTCCCCACTCAGTGCGCGTTAACTTCGCATAAATCTTTAGCGTTTCTACTTGATATTGAGTCAGCCACTTTATATCTTGTGAAATATTACCTTGAATCAATGACACTGACAGATCAGGTGTGCCCTTAGGTTTTGTCCATTGCGGATTGACCAGCCATAATGATGTGCTAATGGCCAATAACAGTACAGAAACGACGGCATAACTACTGCGCCGAAGCAGTAGCTCTACTAAACTTGCAGCCAATAGTATGGCAACAAAAGAGACGGCAAAAACACCAGCAACGGGTGCTAAGGACGATAACCAATACTCTTCAGTAAACGCATAACCAACAAACAGCCACGGAAAGCCTGTGAATAACCAAGTTTTTAACCATTCTTGTAGCACCCAAAGAGCAGCAAATGAAAAGGGTTGTTTGCCTACCATACGGTTAAAGGCTAGTGCTAAAAATCCATGAAACAGTCCCATACCGAGACCCATCAATCCAATCATAATCAATGCGAGCCACGTTGGAGTATCGCTATAATCATGGATAGCTGTATAGAGCCAAAAGCCGCCGACGCACCATAGCCCCATACCGTAAGCTTCACCGATAATAAAAGCGCGACGACCACTCATATTTGGCACCAACAGCGCATATAAAATCGCTGGTGACACTATTGCTAGCGGCCAGAACCCATAAGGCGATAATGCAAATAAAAAAATAGCCCCTGCAAGCCATGCTGCTACTAGCGTAAGCCATAGCGGTAATTGATTTAAGTGAGTACTCAAACGCTTTTGTAGACTAATAGTAGACAGGTGCATCGCAAATTATCCAAAATTATGAGCCTTGAATTTTTAATCAAAATCCAAAACTCAGATAGACCCGTTAATACTACAGGCAGCATTTCAAAATAAAAACTGCTTATGATACCAGTCCGCACTGCTCAATGTATAAATTTACGTACCCCGTTTGATGGGTTATTATGCTACATTACCAAACGATATGAAGTGTTACTTGACCTTCTATAGCTCACAATATCTACAGTACATGAGAGAGCACTATGACCCCCTTAAAAATAAAATCCAGTCTTATATTCAATCGTCATCTGTCTAAGGGGTTGCGTGGTACGCTGGTGTTACTTGCCGCCTCATCACTATTTGCTTGTAGCCAACCGAGTAGTGGCGTATCTGATGCAAACACAACATCAGTAACAACCGAAAATGCAACAGCTATCACTTTAAAGGAAGATGAACCAAACGCTAAAAGTGCTCACATGATGACAAGGTCAGTAAGTAAACCAGACCTACTAAAAAACGTCTCAGCTACGGTCTATAAAGATGCCAATTGCGGCTGCTGTAAAGAATGGATAAGTCATGCAGAAGATAATGGTCTAAGTGCAACCGCGCAAGATGTTGCGGACTTAGCCGTATTTAAAGAGCGCTACAGCGTTCCAACTGAGATGCGTTCTTGCCATACTGTAGTCACTACTGATGATTACGTCTTTGAAGGTCATGTACCTGCTAAGTATATGGCGCAGTTCTTAGAAAATCCGCCAGTACAAGCTATGGGTCTTGCCGTACCTGGCATGCCTGTTGGTAGCCCAGGTATGGAGTATCAAAATAAATTCATGCCCTATCAGGTTATGCAGCTCAATAAAGACGGGACGACCCAAGTTTATGCTGATATTGAATCGGTAGAGCAGCAATTATAGTGTGTTAGCAGTTAAGAATACTTTGATTATAGTGTTAGCGTTAAAAGTAAATGAGGCAGGTATAAGACTGTTCTATTGCTTATAAAATGATTCTTCATCAAAAAAATCATTAGCTATTGCGACTTTAAAAGCAAAAATAACTTTGAATTTGTAACTTTTGATGACAATGTAAGCGGATTTATCGGTTATTAACCCTTAAAATAGATAAATAATTAAGGGTTAATACAAGAATATACAGGATGTATCGAAACAATTACGTAATATTACATAAGCCAGTAGGGAATTAACATCTATATTAATATTATAAATTATTATATTATCTTAATAATTAGTTAGACCCTATATAGGGTAATTACTTCATCCAATAAAAAAACGTCTGAGGGTTAAATCTATAATTTAGATTTAACCCTCAGACGTTTTTTTGCTTATAAAACAGTAGAAATTGTTACCAATTTAGTCAGCTATATTCTGTATATGTTACACAAACTTACATTGTAAAATGTGGAATATTAGCAATTTTTTCAACATCAAAAAAGTATTTTTGGGGTTTTTAAGGGTGATGACAGGCTAAACAGCCTATGCTAAAGTCGGCTTTGTGTTTTGGCCAGCAGCTTGATTTGCAACAGCTTCGTAAGACTTCAATGATGTGCTGTGATCGCCAATAATCATTTTTTATATGAATAATATGCAGCAGAAGTATCAGTCACTATGACGTATATATACTTGAGTTGTTGAAATTTAATTGACTGCGCTGTTGTTGATAACAGACCATTTTGAATTAACCGTAGGTATTAGATTTATGAAACAGGCTTTATTGATTTTGTCAGTACTGGGTATGGGCATAGCACAAACGAGTGGTGCTGCTATCACAATCTCTCAAACAAATAATACCATCACCAATACTTCTGTGGCATCAAACTACGGTTCATCAAAAAACATCTATAGCACTAGCAGTGGTGCTTATGTTTCTAGTAATGACGAAATCAGTCAAGCTATTAGCAACCTAAGTGCGCAGGCTAAGCAAAAAGAGAGTCGGCTTTCATCATTAAACAGCCGCTTATACGCTGAAAAACAACAGCAGCAAGTCAATACAGTTCCTGATAGCAATTCAGCCCCCGCTATCGCTGCTGCTCGTGCTTCACGAGTGGCTCTATCTGGTAGCTCTGGATACTGTGCCCGTTACGTACGTAAAGCACTACAATCAGCAGGTTATGAGTTCACCCCCAATCCTTCAGCCTATCAGTACGCCACTCGTGGCACGCTTGATAAAGCAGGTTTTAGCAAAATCAGTAATGATATGCCAACCCAAGTAGGTGATGTTATTGTCTATGATCGCTCATCAAAGCGTCCACATGGCCATATCCAAATCTTTGATGGCGAAAACTGGATTTCTGATTTCCGTCAGAACAGCATCAGCCCATACAGTGGTGTCTATGCTTATACCACATGGCGTGATTCAAAATACGTGGATGACGCATCCGCATCAGATCGAAATATCTACCTTGCTATGAATGATAAATAAGACCTGATAAGTCAGCACAACATAGTTATTATTTCCTCCAACCCCAGTAGTGATCTTAATATCATTGCTGGGTTTTTTTGTGCTTAACATCAGGGTGTATTTAACCTTTCATGATTTGATCAGTCAGAAATGAACACTACTAATATCATTACTCATGACAAGAATTATCGGCAAGAGCCTTTAATATCCCACATGATACCGCTGGTGCACTACTTGCACATTTCTGGCGCAAAACAGTCAAGTGCTGCTTTAAGTGCATCAGTTCTTCCATTCGTATTTCTACAGCATAAATTTGCTTATCTAGTAAGGAGCTCACATCACCACAGTCTTTATCAGGTTCCTCCCAAAACTCAAGTAAGATTCGTACTTCGTCTAGAGCCATGTCAAGCGTACGGCAGTGTAGGATAAATTGTAGACGCTCAATGTGCTCTTCATTATATAAACGATAATTCCCTGCGCTGCGAGAAGGCTCAGGTAATAAGTGCTCCTTTTCGTAATAGCGAATGGTTTCCACTGTGGCACCTGTGCGTTTAGCGAGCTCACCAATTTTGATTGTCATAATAACCTCTATGATTTAAATAATTAAAGTGGCTGTAAAGACTGGCGCTAGAGAAATTAAATTTACAAAACTGTAGATAGACAACCTTGACTCTAAAGCCACTAGAGGGTTCATAATACCATTATTCAAAGGGTAAATTATTATGAAATATCATATTGAAGGTATGGACTGTGCCAGTTGCATCGGCAAGATTGAAACAGCTTTGAAACGTATGCCTGGGGTTTCTGATGTTGAGCTAAATTTTGCTACAGAAACGCTAGAGCTAAGCTTGGCCCCTGATGCGCCGACTCAGGCTAGTGATATTGAAAAAACCATCAAAAGCCTAGGGTTCGGTATATCTGCCAATACTGGTCAACAAACTGTATCGGCTATTGATATTGACAGCGACAATCAGATGGCTCCGCAGGATAAGCGGTGGTGGCAAACTCAAAAAGGCAAACAGGTTGTTGGTCTCGGTATTTTGATGGGCAGCGCTTATGCACTGTCACTACTGTTCCCCGCTTATGGGATATGGGTGTTTGCCATCGCTGTGATTGTAGGCGTTTTTCCATTTGCACGCAAAGCCTTAGCACTGGCTAAAACAGGTTCATTCTTTTCAATTGAAACGCTGATGTCCGTCGCCGTGCTTGGCGCACTTATCATTGGTGAAGCTGAAGAGGCCGCAGCGGTTGTCTTTTTGTTCTCAATCGGTGAACTGTTTGAGAGTATCGCTGCTGATCGCGCTCGCGCTGGCATCAGAGCCTTATCATCGCTGGTTCCGAAAAGTGCGATTTTACTTGATGCTCAAGGTGGGCAGCGTAACGTTCCAGCGACTTCACTACAAGTGAATGACCTTGTGCTGGTGCGTCCTGGAGATAGGGTATCTGCTGATGGTTCCATTGTTCAAGGTGCGTCCAGCCTTGATGATTCGCCCGTGACGGGAGAGTCTGTTCCTGTTGCCAAGACGATGGGTGACAATGTATTTGCAGGGTCAATTAACATCGATGGTGTGCTCCAAGTGCGCGTAGAAAAGACAGCCGCCGATAACACTATTTCGCGCATTATTGATTTGGTAGAGCAAGCGCAAGCTTCCAAAGCACCCACTGCCCGTTTTATTGAGAAATTCAGTCGTTACTATACACCGGCTGTGATGGCTATTGCCGCCCTAATTATCATCGTCCCACCGTTAACCATGGGCGGAGATTGGTCAACTTGGTTATATCGAGGTCTAGCCTTATTATTGATCGCTTGTCCTTGTGCTCTTGTGCTCTCAACACCAGCTGCTATCGCCTCTGGTCTAGCGGTCGGTGCGCGCCGCGGCTTGCTGATCAAGGGCGGTAGTGCTTTAGAAACCATCGGCCAAGTGAAGACAGTCGCTTTTGACAAGACAGGCACTTTAACTGAAGGCAAACCACGCGTGACCGATGTTGTTGACATTACACAAGAGTATTCAAGTGTTCAAGGTCAGGATTCTCAGGATCAGGGTTCTCAAGGTAAAGATAAGGTATTGGCGCTCTTTGCCAGTGTGGAGACAGGTTCTAGTCACCCGCTTGCTGAAGCCATTGTCAGTCATGCCAAAGCCGCCAAAGTTGTCATACCTGTGGCTTCTAAAGCTTCTGCTACTGCGGGTAAAGCGGTACACGCAACTATCGCTGGGCGCGCGCTAGCTATCGGTTCGCCTGTTTATGCCGCAGATGAGGCATCAATTTCAGCCGAGCAACAGGCACAAATCGAGGCGCTGCAAAATGAGGGCAAGACCGTCTCAGTTCTTTTCGATGAGCAAAGTCGAGAAGTGCTTGGATTGGTCGCACTAAGAGACGAGTTACGAGACGACGCTCATGAAGGTGTGGCTCAACTTAAAGCGATGGGTGTGCGCTCCGTCATGCTAACAGGCGACAACCGCTTAACCGCTCAAGCACTTGCCAGTAATTTAGACGTGGAATGGGAAGCTGAGCTGTTGCCTGAGGACAAACTGCGCTTGCTTAACGAGATGAAGAATAACAGCAAAATAGCGATGGTGGGTGATGGTATTAACGATGCGCCAGCACTAGCAACCGCTGATGTTGGCATCGCGATGGGTGGTGGTACCGATGTGGCCATTGAGACGGCCGATATCGCATTATTAAAAAGTCGTGTTACAGACATGGCTCATCTCATCGCACTTTCGCGTGCCACCATGCGCAACATTCATCAGAACGTCATTTTCGCTTTAGGTCTCAAAGGCGTCTTTCTGATCACGACCGTATTCGGCATTACTGGACTATGGATTGCGGTTCTAGCTGATGCTGGAGCAACAGTGATCGTTACTCTCAATGCGTTACGTTTACTGCGCTTTAAAGGCGCGCCTCCACTGGTAACTCCGCCTAAAGTAGTTAAATAAAACCCTTCGAAATCAATTAAAAACTAGAGATAGCAGCAGATTTCGGGGGTGGGTTCTAATAATAAAAATTCCACCGCTACAGTAAACTGCAACCGCATTAGAGTAAATAAGGTTAGACCGTATGTTGATTACAGAATTGGGCTATTTTGCCTTGCTTACCGCTTTTGTATTGGCGTTATTGCAGGTAATTCTGCCAACTATTGGTGTTATTCGTAACCAAGTTGCTTGGCAACGACTAGCCCCTAGCTTAGCTTGGGCACAGTTTGCCGCCATGATAACGTCATTTGGCGCTTTGATAGCAGGTTTTTATTATAATGATTTTAGCCTCAGTTACGTCGCGCAGCATTCCAATACGCTGTTGCCTTGGTACTATAAGTTATCGGCGACATGGGGCGGACACGAGGGCTCTTTGCTGCTATGGATGACCATCATGGCCACATGGTGTGCACTGGTATCATACTTTAGTCGCGGCTTGCCGTTATCAATGCGTGCGCGGGTATTAGTTATTTTGGCCGGTGTACAGTTAATGATGCTAACAATGCTGATATTTACCTCGTCACCGTTTGAGCGTACCTTACCCAATCTAGCGGTCGATGGCGCTGATTTAAATCCTGTCCTACAAGATTTCGGTCTGATTATTCATCCGCCCATGTTATATATGGGCTATGTGGGTATGGTAGTGCCTTTTGCATTTTGTATGGCGGCATTGTGGGAAGGGCGTTTAGATGCTGCTTGGACACGCTGGTCACGTCCATGGGCGCTCGCGGCTTGGGGATTTTTGACCATTGGTATTGCACTGGGCTCGTGGTGGGCCTACTACGAGCTTGGCTGGGGCGGTTGGTGGTTTTGGGATCCGGTAGAGAATGCCTCGTTTATGCCTTGGCTTGTCGGCTTAGCATTGCTGCATTCATTAGCAGTCACTGAAAAGCGCGGGGTGTTTAAAGCATGGACCATCATGCTGGCTATTTTCGCCTTTGCCTTAAGCTTGCTTGGCACGTTCCTGGTACGCTCTGGAGTCCTTACCTCAGTGCATTCGTTTGCCGCTGATCCGACGCGTGGTTTGGTTATCTTAGCTATTCTTGGCATTATCATCGGTAGTGGTCTATTAATGTTTGCCGTTCGAGGTTGGCGTTTAACCGTTGAAAGTCAATATCAGCTGATTTCACGTGAGTCCTTTTTAGTGATCAACAACGCCATCATTTTGATTGCAACCTTAGTGGTGCTGCTCGGCACCCTTTACCCTATTATCGCTGATGCTTTTGGTTTAGGACAAGTGTCCGTTGGCCCTCCTTATTTTAATGCATTATTTGTACCTTTAACGTGGCTGTTATTAATAGCTATGGGTATGGGCTCAAATATTCGCTGGAAAAAAGACACCCGTCCACTACTGGGTATAGGCATGGTCATCGCCGTTAGTAGCTTAGTATTAGCCGCCATTATTACTTACTTTGTTAATCCATCGTCTATGCTTAATATTGGTGTGACTTTAGCCGTTAGCTTTTGGGCACTGCTATGGATGGCAGTTGATTTTAAAGATAAAACTAAGAATGCGCCTAATCTTTTTAACGGTTTGCGGCAGTTGCGTCTGAGCTATTGGGGTCAACAGACTGCTCATATTGGCGTATTGGTTGCTGTCATTGGCATAGCCTTTACTAGTAGCCTGAGTATTGAGCGTGACGTAGCAATGGGTATTGGCGATACAGTCAATGTTCAAGGTTACGATTTTGAAGTAACTGAATTTTTTGAAATAAAGGGTAGTAACTTTGATGCAACGCAAGCGCAAGTGGTGGTATCCAAAGACGGTCGTGAAGTGGCGAAACTGACTCCAGAAAAGCGTACTTATATTATCAGCACGATGCCAACAACTGAAGCTGCTATTGACCCCAGTCTTATGCGCGATGTTTATGTCGCACTGGGCGAACCTATTGCCGATGGTAGTAACCAATGGGCATTAAGGATTTATGTAAAACCATTAATTCGCTGGATTTGGTTAGGGGCAATTATCATGGCTCTAGGTGGATTAATTAGCATGCTTGATAAACGATACCGCATCAAAAAAGTTAAAGCTCCATTGCTAGTTACTGGTGATCTGGCTACTGATGGAGTCAATGAGGTAGCTATTGAACAGGCAATCTCAGCATCGACGATGTCGACACTAAAGGAGAAGTAAATGACTATGTCGAATAATACTCCTGAGCAAAAAGATAGCCAAAACAGTAAGCAGCGTAACCCAAAGACAATGAAAAAAAAGCAGACGAAGCTATGGTTCTTAATTCCGCTTATCCTCTTTTTTGGTTTGGTAGTTATATTGTACATGCGCTTAGGTAAACCAACAGACATTGTGACCAATACCGCTCTTGAGCGTCCGGTTCCTACCTTTGAGCTGCCGTTATTAGCAGATACTACCCGTACTATCACCAATGATAATTTGCCGGATAAGCCGTTTTTACTTAATGTTTGGGGCTCATGGTGCCCAACTTGCATTATTGAGCATCCGTTTTTAATGCAACTAGAAGAGCGCGGCGTTGATATCGTTGGTGTGAATTATAAGGATGAGATTGGTAATGCGCTCAGTTACTTAAACCGAGGCGGTGATCCATTTTCTATGTCTATTCAGGATTCATTGGGTCAGTTTGCTCTAGACTTAGGCATAACTGGTGCGCCCGAAACCTTTGTTGTGGATGGAGATGGCATCATTCGTCAGCATATTGTTGGTGAGATTAATGAAGCCAATTGGCAACAGCGTGTTAAGCCGTGCCTGACCGTACTTAATAAGGCTAATAAGAACAACGATAGTCCTGATCTCATTCAGGTTGAGGAGATGTGCAAATGAACGTTACTCGAATAAGAGCTCCTCAACTAAAACCCAATATAGTTTTAAAACTAGCAAGCTTAATACTAGCGTGTCTGCTTAACATGACGGCAAACGCAGCTATTGACGTATACGATTTTGACTCACCACAGCAAGAAGCTCAGTATCGTGGATTAATAGAAGAGTTTCGCTGCCCAAAATGCCAAAATCAAAACCTTGCAGCCTCTGATGCACCGATTGCACAGGATCTAAAGCAAAAAGTCTATGATTTAATTAAGGATAGACGTAGTGATGCTGAAATACGCGTCTATATGCAAGAGCGCTACGGTGACTTTATTAGCTACAAGCCGCCTATGCGACCATCGACATGGATCCTATGGTTTTTTCCACCACTATTATTGCTCGTCTTAATTATTGGTTGGTTTTGGCAAAGTAAGCGTCGCCAAGTTGTTGCCCGTGGTCAAAGCGGCGTCACAGTGAACAGTACTGCTGCCTTGACCTCTACGGAAAAGGCTGAGCTTGATCGTCTATTATCGCAAGCTGAGAGTGTCGACCACGACATTACTAGCCTAGAGGACAAAAAATGACTCTATTTTCTACTTTTGGCTTATTTGTAACTCTAAGCTTGCTGATTGCCCTTATATTTGCGCTGATTGCTATTATGCCATGGCTACGAGCACCGCGTTTGCAGTCCAAACCAATAGACAATCAACTGCTAGATATTAATGTTGCAGTATTTCGCGAACGTTTAGCTGAGCTACAAACAGATAAAGACAGCGGTACTATTAATAATAGCCATTATCAAAATCAAAAGCTGGAACTGGAGCGTCAGCTATTAGATGCGCAGCGTCAGATAACACCTATGGTCACCCCTGATGTCAAAAGCCGTTTAATTGTCGCAGCTTGGATCCCAATATTGGCTGCAATGGCGTATTTACTAATAGGCAATCGTACGCCCGTGTTTGATTTGTGGACAGCTGAGGACAAAGTAGGACAAGTGGCTGACGACCTATTGACAGCTAAAATTGACAAGCCGCCATCATGGGCGTTTGAAGATGGTCGTCAACTGATTAGCGCCATGCAAACCAATGTTCATCGTAATGCTGATGATCCTAATCGCTGGATGCGCCTATCCGAGCTTTTCTTATCTATGGAGGCAACTGATTCTGCGCTGGAAGCCTTATCTCGTGCCTATCGTTTAGCTCCTGAAAATGAAGAAATCGCCACCACTTATGCTCAGACTAGCTTTTTCGTTAATGAAGGTCAGTTAGACGCCAATATTCGCCGTGTATTACAAGCTATATTAGCTAAGAATCCACAGCATGAACGGGCTCAAATGCTCATGGCAATGGGTGAGACTCGTAGTAGTAACTTTGCCCAAGCGCAAGGTTGGATTAAACGCTTACAAGGCAGCATTGTGGCCAAACCAGGTGATCATACTAAAGCTTTAGCAAGCTTAGATGAGTTAAGCAACTACGTTAGCACGCAAGAAAAGCAAGCGCTAGAAGGTATTGACGTGACAGTGAAAATTAACGCTAATTTATTACCGTTAGTGAAAGCTGATGATGTGTTGTTTGTTGCGATACGTGACGTTAAAGGAGGTCCACCGTTTGCCGCCAAACGTTTACCCATTAGTATTATCAAGCAAGGTGAGGCCAGTATCCGCTTAAGCAATCTTGATGCGATGATGCCAGATCGTACGTTAAATTCAGCTCGTAGTGACAAAACTCAGTTAGCAGTCGTTGCTCGTATTAGTCATAGCGGTAATGCCATAGCAGAGTCAGGCGACTTATCGGGTAATCCGATAGTGATTAGCGCTGAACAGACTCAGGTTAATGTTGAAATCAATCAACAGATTCCCTAATAAAAAATTATTACCGTAAGTTTCATAACACCAGAGCGGTAAGTGGAGCCGTTTATAAAAGTGGCGCGATTAATAGTCGTATACCAAAAACATATACGTTTAACATTGTTCATTGTATAAACACAGATAAAGAAAACAACTATGACTGAATCTACCGACAGATTAGATAGTACTAAATTGAATAGCGTTGAATCGGCTAGTACTAATATTGCTGACAATAAAGTACCTATAGCTGTGAGTAGTACTCATCAATCGATTGACTCTAAAACCATGAATCATACGCCTAAAGCTATGTACGTGACTTCAGGCAACTCGATAACACCTAAAGGTAAGTTGGATAAAATGCCAAAAATGGTTGCCAATGGCAGTCGCGCTTTTATCTGGTATTTGTTGGCGATAATGGTGTTAATACTTGATCAATGGACTAAGTGGTTGGCCCAAACCAAATTAGCGTTCAATGACCCCGTACCGGTCATTGAACCATTTCTCAACTGGACACTCGCTTATAACTATGGGGCAGCATTTAGCTTTTTAGCCGACGCTGGCGGTTGGCAGAAATGGTTTTTCTCAGGCTTAGCTTTTGTAATGGCTATCTTTTTAACGATTTATTTAATCAAAGCGCCACGTACAGCCAAGCTATTGTCTATGGGGTTGGCCTTAGTGCTTGGCGGTGCGATTGGCAACTTAATCGATCGTTTAAGAATTGGCAAAGTGGTTGACTTTATCCATGTGCATTATGCTGATGTCTGGAATTATCCTATTTTCAATGTTGCAGATATAGGTGTCTGTGTCGGTGTAGCGTTGATTATAATTGATATGATATTTTTGGAAAGTAAGCGTAATGAATAAACAAGTGAATATTGATCAGTACAAATAAAAAGAACTAGCGTCATAGCTGCTCTATACGGAAAGATACTTTTTATACTCAAGTGTGTTTATAAAAATGCGAACTGGAAGGTGATATATGATTAATACAAATACTCTCTCATTCTATATCCCAAAACCCAATGCATAATTGTATGCGAGTGAACGCAGGATGATTTTGAAGTGGCTAGACGAAGGCGTGACGTGCTAAGTGGTAGATGACAAAAACCAGTACTTCAAAGCTCTGGACAGGGCCATTATTATAAAGACATTGAATACCGCCTAAATTATTTATTGAAATAACAAAAGGATAATATAGTGTCACATGCTCAGCTAACTATCAAACAAATACATAATCTTAGAAAAAAACAAAGTGCCGCATTAAAAAGCCTTACCATTATAGGCTACCTAGAAGGCACCTCTTTCTTATTATTGCTCTGTATCGCCATGCCACTAAAATATATGCTGGACATTCCAGAAGGTGTGAAATACATCGGTATGGCACACGGTATATTGTTTATTACCTATATCATAATACTTATAGGCTCAGCTATCAAAATGAAAATGCCTCTTTGGGCAATACCTGCGGGCGTACTCGGCTCACTCTTACCTTTTGGCCCGTTTATATTCGATCATTTACTAAAAAAGAATTTACAGGAAAGTGTAAGTAAAGAAGCCTAGAACAAGCCCTGCTGCAAATGCTACAAACGTACCTTATTACTCAAGATTATTTTTCCTAACTAAATCACAAGCCGCCATCACTCATCATGGCGACAAATGAATAACATTGAGCAGAAATTAATCACAATAAAATTTTAATTCAGACCCAGTATGAATAATCTAACACTCTAGTCACTTTTCGAACTTATCTTACATACTATCGACAAACCCGTATTGTTTAAAAGCTAAACAGGTTTTGTCATCCGCGATGGATTTCCTATTATCCTAGGGTATACCTCAAGGGGACCATCAAAACAGACCTCTTAATCAATTAATAGATCACTTAAAATAGACTGATGCAGTAAAACCACTTCAAGCGCACTATCATTACCCTATACCTAAAACATAAAACCTTTAAATGATAACCTATCTATCATTAGACTTTTTTATGTTATTAAATGATAGTAATATCTTGCTATTATCAATGAACATTAATTATTAAGTCTAAATAATAGAGGTGGCGTTATGACTGTTCGTATTTATGTGAGAGCCAGCACTAAGGATCAAGACGCGACCAGAGCATTGTCTGACTTGATTAGCTTTAGCCAAAGCTATGATGATAACCATGTTGAGTACGTAGAGCATTTCAGTGGTACAAAGTTAGATAGACCAGCACTCACTAAGTTACTCAATGATGCTGAGCAAGGCGATATATTGCTTGTTGAGAGTGTAGATAGATTGAGTAGATTGTCTCAGGATGATTTTGCTATCTTAAAGCAGCGCATCAAAGATAAAGGTTTGCGATTGGTGGTGGCTGATCTACCAACTACACATACGGTAAGTAAGGGCATGACAGGCGACATCCTTAGGGTAATTAACAATATGCTGATCGACTTATTAGCAACGATGGCAAAGCTTGATAACGATAAGCGTAGAGAACGTATCAAGCAGGGATTAGCAAACAGTGGATATAAACCTACTGGTAAGAAAGCAAATCTAGCAAAACACAATCGTATTAGAGAATTAGACAGTCAAAATAATATGACAAAAGAGGAAATCGCTAAGGCGGTTGGTGTTGGGGTAGCTACGGTTTATCGTGTCTTAAAACAGGGTTAATAGCTGAAGTATTTTAAACATTAATTTACGTTTCTATAGACGCGATGCTATCAAATATATAATCATTAAGTTGATAGATTTTAATCATGTATCTTGATTCAAAAAAACCCTGTATTTGAGTATTTGAGTATTTGAGTATTTGAGTATTTGAGTATCACTTTGCCTTTTTAGCTATGATAGTAATCAGCTGTATCAACTTTGTACGTACTAGCGTTGCAACTGATTTATTTTATATATCGAATGCAGCGACTTTATGCCCATGCTTTGAGCAAATGCTATAAGCTCATTTTTAGCACATATAAGTGGTTCCATTATAGCAGTCTGTTTTGAGTGGTCTGTTAATAGGGTTTTGGGGCTTTTAAGTCGGTTCCGCTAGGGTATATCCTATATTAACTAGTGATTTTTTGGACAGGTATAATAATGAGAAGGTGAGTGTATGATGCATGTATTTCACATGCACTCTAAAGAAAAAAATATCTTATGTTTTATCTGAGATTGATGAGCCATTACAAACTATCTTAAATCGGAAAAAACGATGATTCAAACCGTTATCCATTATTTTCTACATTTTGGCATGCCGTTGATCATCGCCTATACATTTTTTCGTAATGACTATAAACGCGTATATTTGATCTTGTTAGCCACTATGCTGGTGGATCTAGATCATTTGATAGCTACGCCTATTTTCTCGCCCAATCGCTGTAGTATCAATTTTCATCCGCTCCATACTTATTATGCGATGGCGGTCTATGTGATTATGTTGTTTTTACCAAAACCCTATAAAATAATTGGTTTGGGATTATTACTTCACATGCTAACCGATTTAAATGATTGCGTGATGACCTATCTTAATTGTCCGCAGTGTTTGGTTGAGGCTCCTGCCCGTGATTTGGTAGCGTGGCTTGCCAGAGCTACTAATTTTTGATACGGCTGTGACTACATCCCTTTGTGCTTCTCTCATAGATCACCTCTTCAGTAACTTTTAAAAGTAGCATATACACTGCTATTCAACCCTAAGTAAATCCTCGCATTAGACCACTTATGTTCTAATGTGAGGATTAAGTTTATTTAGCTGGTTACTACAATCTTAGTGAGACAGCTCTGGCTCTAATCAGATAGTACGACGTGAACTAACCACTACTTTCTTTACATTGTTTTAATAGTGCTGTAATCGCCACGGGTACGTAAAACAACTTGAACATCTGAATCGCCACGATTGCGCCAAAACCAGCCGTGATTGCCTGTGAATGCGGCTTCTAAAACTCCTTCATCAGCGGCAACTCCGCGACCTTTCTCATAACTGATGGCCTTGCCTAATGCATCGCCATGGGTATCAAAGTTGACATCACCACCTGCTACGACCCAAGAGTATTCAGTCTTGCCACCTGAATCCATTTTCATTTTAATCTCTAATCCTTCACCTGGCGTCAAGGTGAAGGGAATTTCATCACGCCATTCACCACTTGCGATGGCAGTGTCAGCGGGTGTGGCACTCATTGCCTGTTCGGTCACATTATTAATGTCTGTTGTTTCGGATGTCATCGTATCAGTTGCTAGTAAGCCAGCTGCATCTGCGGCAGCTTCTTCAGCCAATTGCTGCTTAACTTGTCCCATTTCTGTCAATTGAAGAATACTACCAACCCCAGTGGGGTCGATACCATATTCAGCGGGGAGAACCACCGTAAATAAAAGAACCACTGCTGCGATTGCGGCCAGAACAGTAGATTTTATAAGCTGCTTTGAAGTGGGAAGTTCAGCTTGTAGTGGGGTGTCACTGTTATACATATTGGGAATCCTTGAATTAAGAAGACATTAAATAGCCAGTGAGCTGCATGCCCACTAAAATAAATCCTGCGCTCATCATGGCGACGTTGGCGGTATAGGCGTTACGGATAAAACTTAGCGTACGACGCCAATAGCTCATGCCAATCAATATGATCGCTAAAGCCAGTAGCTGCCCAATCTCCACACCCACGTTAAATGCAAGCAAATTAGGTAGTAGGCCGTCAGGTGACATCTCATATTCAAGGAGCTTAGTTGATAATCCAAAGCCGTGGAAAAGACCAAAGACAAGCACCGCTATTTTGGTATTTGGCTGAAACCCGAACCACCTTTGATACGCACCAATATTGTCTAAAGATTTGTAAACAACAGAGAGGCCAATAATGGCATCAATCAGATAGCTGTTCATACCGATGTTAAAGTACACGCCTAAGATCATCGTGGTGGAATGACCTAACGCAAATAAGCTCACATAGATGCCGATGTGCTTCATACGATAAAGAAAGAAGATAACCCCGAAGAGAAACAGGATGTGGTCATATCCCGTGATCATATGTTTAGCGCCCAAGTACATAAAGGGCAAAATATTAACCCCTGAAATTTCCTGAATGTAGCCTTTGTCTCCTGCGGTTACCGCGTGAGCCAAAGCTTCACTACTACCAATAAAAAGATAAATAAGAAGTGCTGAGAACAATAGTAGACGGGTCTGCCAAGTCGCCCATGGCGATCTTGGAAGCCTATTGTAGACATGGCTGTGCATTAGGATTCCTATGGTGTGAGAATAGTGGATACGCGATGTATGTAATACCATTAAAATTTCTGATATCAGTCAAAGAAGGCATTATGGTTTTCATGGCTAAGTGCTTCTTTATAGAGTAATACTTAAAATCATGAAAATTTTAAATGCAAAACGAATAACTAAGGAGTATGATAATATCCCCTAGGGGGGGATAAGGTCAATGAAAAGTTTAAGTTTTCTATGCGGTATAATAATGCTCCCTAGAGGAAGGATATTTCCATTATGAAAAAACCACACATTCATGAGTCTCACCCAGCCGTTATCACACGCCTTAAAAAAGCGAATGGACATCTAAATAGTACAATAGAGATGTTGGTTGCGGGTCGAACCTGCCTTGATGTAGCTCAACAGTTACAAGCGGTAGAGAATGCGATTCACCAAGCCAAGAAAATTTTAATCCAAGACCATTTAGATCATTGCCTTGAAGACTTATTAGGGGCTGTTGACAAAGATCAGCAGAATTCTATCGAGGAGTTCAAGGAAATAACTCGTTACCTATAAGGTTAGTTGACTGACCTGAAGAGACACTCCATGCTCAGTATTTTTGCAAACCGAACTTATCGTCATTTATTTGCCGCGCAAGTGATTGCCCTGATTGGTACTGGTCTGGCTACCGTGGCGCTTGGGCTTCTAGCTTTTGATTTGGCTGGGAATGATGCTGGGGTTGTTATGGGAACCGCATTGGCTATCAAAATGATTGCCTATGTTGGTGTCGCACCCATTGCAGCAGCCTTTGCCGAACGGCTGCCCAAACGCACGATGCTGGTAACGCTGGATGTGATACGAGCAGGTGTCGCTCTGCTTTTGCCGTTTGTTTCCCAGATTTGGGAGGTTTACGTGCTGATCTTTGTATTGCAATCCGCCTCAGCGGCCTTTACGCCTACTTTTCAAGCCACTATTCCCGATGTTCTGCCTGATGAAGCGGATTACACTAAAGCTTTGTCACTCTCACGTCTTGCGTACGATATGGAAAGTCTGGTCAGTCCCATGTTAGCAGCAGCATTGCTGACAGTAATGAGCTTTCACAATCTGTTTACGGGGACGGTGCTGGGATTTTTGGCTTCTGCCATATTGGTGGTATCAGTCACGCTACCAGCGCATGCAATGCCCACGCACCGTAGCATCTATGATAGAACCACGCGCGGCATTCGAATCTATTTAGCGACCCCTCGATTACGCGGATTGCTCGCTGTCAATGTTGCCGTTTCTGCCGCAGCGTCTATGGTTTTTGTGAATACAGTGGTAATCATTCAGGGTGGAATGGGACTCACTCAGAGTGCAGTGGCATTAGCATTAGCGAGCTTTGGCGCAGGTTCTATGATTGCGGCCCTAGCTTTGCCAAGCTTACTAAGTAAGCTGACAGACCGTAGTGTGATGTTGAGCGGCGTGGGGTTGTTGGTAGTGGGTATGTTCGCTGGAACAGTGATGATGGGACAAAACTCGCTCATGGTCTTATGGTTCGTGCTAGGTTTGGGTTATTCTGCTGCTCAAACCCCTTCTGGACGCTTGTTATGGCGTTCCTCACATCAAGAAGATCGCCCAGCACTGTTTGCCGCTCAATTTGCCTTGTCCCATGTCAGTTGGTTGGTATTTTATCCATTGGCTGGTTGGTTAGGTGCTTACTACAGTATGACCGTAGCTTTTGCAGTACTAGGCGGTGCGGCTGCACTAGCGGTATGGGCGGCGTTTAGAGTCTGGCCATCTATTGATTTAAAAGAGATCGAACACGAGCATGCCAATTTGCCAGAAGGTCATGTCCATGCTACTGGATCTCCTACACCCAACGGGATACGCCATACCCATCCTTTCGTAGTCGATGACTATCATCCGCGTTGGCCAAGTTCTGGTCGTTGATGTCGAATCTATATATAACAAGGGGTTGTCATTGCGGAAGCATTGGTGTTTGAAAAAGGTGCTACTAAGGACTTTTTTTCAAAAACCAATGACATACGGCGCTGATATTCTGAAGCTTACTATGCTACTGGTTTATCAAAGCACGCTCCTAGATTCAAATCACTCCATTCAGATTTTATTAATTTCAACAGAGACATGAGACAGTTGAGGTAGGGATTCTGATAATATTTTTTTGTATTCTTCCGTACTTAAAGGAGATTGTGAGGAAACTGAAAGGATGGCAGCTTGGTGGGTTGACGCAATTTTCCAGACATGAATATCGTTAATAATCGTATTTCTCTTATCGAGAGTCTGCGATATCTTCTCAAAAGTTGAAACATCAACAGATTTATCTAAAAGCACGGTACTCGATTCTTTGATCAATCCATAAGACCAGTGAAGAATCACTATTGCACCGACAATGCCCATGACAGGATCAATCCAGATGATGCCCATATATTTACCGGTCAATAACGCCACGATAGCAAGCACAGAAGTGAGTGCATCCGCTAACACATGTAAATAAGCCGCTTTCATATTGTGGTCATGGTCATGATGATGGTCGGAATCGCCATGATGATCATGATGGTGATGGTCATCTTTAAGTATAAATGCCGACACTATGTTTACGATTAGACCGACAACAGCCACGATAATGGCTTCGTTAAAATGTATATTATTTGGCTCTATTATTCGTTGGACTGATTCTAAAATCATTAATAGTGCGACAATGGCTAGCGCAATGGCACTAGCAAAGCCACCGAGGTAATTTACCTTGCCCGTACCAAAACTAAATGTTTTATTATTAGCATTCTTTTTAGCGTACGAATAAGCAAAGATAGCGATAAGAAATGCAGCTGAATGCGTGCCCATGTGCCACCCATCAGCAAGTAATGCCATAGAGCCAGACCATGTACCAGCAGCGATCTCTAAAACCATGATTATCGTCGTCAACCAAAATACAATCTTTACTTTAGATTTGTTTTGGGCGCTATCGACACCGAAATCATGAGAGTGTTCCCACTGAATAGTTGATTCTTTCACGTTTTAAATCCTTAGCTGTGTATGAAAAGATGGCAATCTTATGTATTATAAACATCATCAATAAATATACTACCCCCCAGTATAAAATGAGGTAATAAAAATAATGTCACACACTCAAAAAAGTAGGAGCAAGCTACTAGGACGTATTAGACGTATTAAAGGGCAATCGGTAGCAATAGAGGCCTCATTAGAAGGTAATCCTGAATGCATGGCTCTTTTGCAGCAAATAGCGGCATTAAAGGGGGCGGTAAACGGTCTTATGAAGGAGGTTTTAGAAGAGCATATAAGAGAACATTTAGGGGCAGAAGACATTACCCAACAACAACGTCAACAAGAGATAGAAGACGTGTTATCTATCCTAAAAACTTATCTAAAATAGAAAAAGCATAACAATATTTCAAAAGGAATTATTTTTTCATGTTAGAAATACTATTATTGGCGTTAGCACTGGCTGCGGATGCGTTTGCCGCTTCAATCGGTCTTGGATCCACTCACAAAAGCGATGTTAAGCCACAGTTTATAAAAATGGCGTTACTCATTGGATTATATTTCGGTGTTGCTCAGGGGGTGATGCCGCTGATTGGTTATGCACTTGGCTCTACCATGCTGGGCTGGTTTGCTGAAGGGGCTTCTTGGGTAGCCTTTGTCATACTGGTCGCGCTTGGGATTAAGATGCTCTATGAGTCGCGTTCAGTTAATGATGACGATACTCGGATTAATGTAAGTCATAAAACACTGCTGTCTTTAGCCATAGCTACCAGTCTCGATGCCATGGCAGCAGGCTTTACGTTAAACCTGTTGGCTGTTAATGCTTATGTTGCCTGTTTAATCATTGCACTGACGACAGCTGTTTTAAGTGTCTTAGGAGCTTATATAGGACGCCAATCAGGGACATGGCTCGGCAGTTGGGCAGAAGCGCTAGGCGGTTTGGTGTTGATCGCTATTGGTGTGAATATGGTGGTTTAAAGGCGATCTTATATTTAAGAATTTTCAGAAACTAATCGAAAGATAGAAATACGATTGCTTCATGTTGAAAGGTACACTGCTATGTATACTTAGCTGCTAGAACTAGAAATAGCGTAGGCTATTGTAATCATTAGCCTACAGCTGAAGGTTCAAGTCCTCACTAGGGAACCGTATTCTTATACTAATCTGAACATAATTTTTTGGATATATCATGTGAAAATGTCAATTTTTAAGAGCTGAGAAACCTACAACCTATTTAAATATTGAGAGATTTTTATGAATGATAAATCAAAAATAGCAGATAACGCATCGTTAAAGGAAATAGACAATGCATTTAAAATAGCAAAAACTATCTCTAAAGTACCTTTGATTAAACATATAATGCCTCGCATTCATAATGCCTTATCAGAATTCCTTGAAGGTGAGCCTCAATTTTCTAAATTAAAGGAAACACCTGATAATTTCAACAAAATATTCTCAAAATTAGGATGGGTTGCTTATGAAAGTATTAGTCTAGATATTATGGCGACAGCAGTTGACTTATATGCTGCGAAAGGCAAAGAAGTTGCTGAAAATTATCTAGCTGATACTTATGATAAGGATACGATACGAAGAGGGTTAATGAGTTTTTCAGGTCACAAGCATTTCAAAAAAAGGTTACGACTTCTAAAATTAGCTGAAATAGATTATTTGGAAGGTAGGTATCATGCTTGTGTGCCATTGCTACTTAGCTTGTTGGATGGTGTGGTAGACGACATATCTGGGCATGTTGGTTTCTTTGCAAAAGGGTCTAATTTGGAAATTCGGGACTCTATAGCTGCACATGAAACTGGATTGACAGTTTTAGCTAAGATAATGACAAAAAGTGCGAAAAAAACAAATGAGAGGCCATGCAATATTCCATATAGACACGGTATATTACATGGGAAAGAGCTTGCTTTCGACAATAAGATAGTCGCAGCAAAATGCTGGGCTGCATTTTTTGCTACAAGAAACTGGGCTGAAAGTTATGACAAACTGAAAGATGAACCTGAGGTAAAAGAAGAATATGGATTAAAGGAGCACCTTGCTCATCGGGTAGCAATGAAAAAGCTCAACGATGCTATAGCAGCTTGGCGTCCAAGAAACATGGCAGATCTTGATTATCTACCTTCTTGTGGCGGGAGTGATAGTCTGCCAGAAAATACACCTGAACATGCTGTAGCTCAGCTCTTAGAATATTGGCAAAAACAAAGTTTTCAGCTTATCTGTAACATGCTTGTCTACCCTAAGAAAGCCGTACAAGCGAAAAATGATTATGGCGGGAATGCGCCTATCTCGTTTAAAGTGCTTAGCGTTGAAGATACAGCACCAGTTGTTACCAAAGTAGAGGTAGAGCTGAGCTTTCAAAAGGAAAATAGAACTATAAACGAAAAGGTCTCAATCATAACGAACTACTTAGATTCAGACGGTAATACCTTAATAAGGTCTGACCCAAACGGGAAATGGAAAGTTATGGAAGCATCGTTAGCTAGAGTTGCAAGCCTTTATCAAAGTTTCTGAAAACTACAAACACTCTATCAATCTACGTTGTTGGGTACTGGTCATGATAAAAATCCTATAAGAATGAACCGCCCTGAGATTGTCAGAGACTCAACTTTCTGAGAGAGTACTACAATAAAAAATAAAAGTACCCCCATTGGTCTTTATCTAAAAGCATCACAACGTCATATAAAAACCGATTTAATGCAGTAAGGCTTGATAATAACCATTATATTGCATTCATAATTGCTTTTCTGCAAAAGTATATGAGTAAAGTTTGGGTTTTTCGACAATATAATACGGCAAACGTGCCAAGCAATTTAAACCAAGATCAATATGTCAGTTTTCATATATACGTTTTAAAGATTATACATGGTCACATATCAAATTATCCCTTTGCCTTTTACTAATACATGTACAAATATATGTACTTATATAGTATATACTAGTGTAGCATTTAACCTATAATGACAGGTCATATAACCAACATTATTAAACGTGGAGTAATTATTATGGACGTTGTGAACTACACTGATTTTAGAAAGGGCTTAGCAAAATATATCGATAAGGTAGATACCGATAAAGGCCCGATATTAATCACCAGACAAAACGCCAAACCGACAGTATTGATGAGTCTAGAAGAGTTTAACTCGTATGAGGAAACACTGCATCTGTTAAGCAGCCCTACCAATGCTAAGCGTCTTAGACGCTCTATTGCTGATGCTAAAGCTGGTCGCCTAATTAAACGTGAAATTGATACCAAGGACGCACCCCTCACCTTTGATGATGAGGTGGACGCTTGATACTATCTTGGACGGAAGACGCGTGGGAGGATTATGAATACTGGCAAAAAACCAGTAAAGATAAAGTTAAACAGATCGGTAAGCTGATCAAAGCCATCAAACGCGACCCCTTTGAGGGTATTGGCAAACCTGAACCGCTAAAACATGACCTTGCAGGCTACTGGTCTCGTCGTATTGATCAAGAGCATCGACTGGTTTATGAGGTTCAAGATGATGCGATTATTATCGTCCAGTGCCGTTATCACTATTAAGCAATAATATAACAGCTATAAATAGTTACTGCCTAGAAGCGCTCTCTAACTCTTGAGATATCTCAGTAATCAACTGACGCGAGCAATTAGCCATGACTTGTATTCTAGAATAGTTATAGTCAACTTTTAGGAGACTTTTGATGATTTATTGCTTCTTAGTCATAGGTTTAGGGCCTTTACATGTATCTTCTAATTTAGCCTAAGCAAGTCAATAAAGAATCAGACATTAAAAACTTAGTCTGTATAACAAACAAAAAAATGCCTCTGGGAGTTGACTCCTAGAGGCATTTAGTTTTTAATGTAATTAACGGTTACAGTGTGCTTCAACACGCTGTAACGAACAAATAAGCATGTGCAGTGCGTTATTTGAACAGCATTAAATGCCCGTGTAGGTGCATTTTATCCAAAATCTGCTTTCATATCAACCTTATTCACTATACATTTTAATAAACCGCTTGTTCGCTCGTTACATCCTTGTGCTGCTCTCTTTGTAACCGTTACCCGTCAAATGGGTGGCAGGCCTCGGTGACGACTGCGTTTGACATAAGGGTGAGCTCCCTACAGGGGTGACTAGACAAAGGATCAGAGCAACGCAATGAGTGGCTACTCGTGCATATCGTAGCGGTATATTGGGCCAACGCCCTTGCTAGCGTATGACAGTACAGTAGCGGTTATGAGCGTGTCTAGGCGGTGCTATCAGCCGTAATCATAACAACCGTAGCTTGATACAGTGATACGGTCTTGATGACGCGATGGGCGATGAAGTCGGCATGACTAATCACATCAAATCCAAGGAATACACTAAAGCGTTTGTGAGTATGATAAAAATACTCACAAACGCTTTAGGGTGAGTGTTCCTTGAAATCTGCTCAAGGCTCCAAAATCAGCATAAATTCACTTAGGCTAATTTAAGTAGTATATAGCCCACTAGGCTATATATTATAAGAGTCCAGAGAAAAATTTAGAATAGTTATTATACAGCAGTCACTTATTCAGTGAGTCGATATTGTCATGGTTGATTCATAAGCTTAGTGTGAATAGAACGAGATCTATGCCTTGGGTAAACTACCTCCCAAACTTATAACTGTTCTTTATCTTGAAATCCTAATTAAACTGAAACCTCGAATACTTTTATTTAGTCAGCATCCAAAGTATTATCTTTGTTTTGAATAAGTATTAGAGCATCTTGTGCTTTCTTAAGTTGATCTTGTAACAGAGTCACTTGTTCCTGCTTTGATAAATGACGGCTTGATAGCTCGCTATATTGTTTATTCAATACGCTATGCTCAGCTTCAAGCTTAGCCTGTGTTTGAGTCAACTGATCGTTGAGTCCTGATAGTTTGTTACGCTCAGCGATTATGGCCTTTAACTCCCCTTTAACCTCTGCTGTGTCAGTCGCTATCTCATTGCGTTCAGTAGTGACTTTCTTTAGCTCATCCTTAGTCGCGGTCAGTTCTATTTGCAGACGTGAAATTTCTGCTTTATCGCTATGAGCAGTGGCTTCAAGCGTGGCCACTTTTGATAAGTTGACGTTAAGCTCTTTTGCTTGCTGGTCAAAGCTGCTGCGCAGCTCTGCAAGTTGCACTTGGGCTGCATCTGTTTTAGCTTGCTCAAGCTCAAGCGCGTGCTGAGTATCACTGAGCGTCTGTAACAGTGTATCACGCTCAGCAGTCATTTGAGCTGTACTGATTGCTGCTGCCTCTGCCGTTGCTGTGACTTCATCGAGCTGTACCAACAAATCGGCTTGTTCACTCTCTAGCGTTTTAACCGCCTCTTGCGCCTCATCTGTTTCAGCTTGTGCCTTGGCCTTAATACTCTCTAGTGCCTCACGCTCTTTCACCAAGCGATCATTAGCGATATCAATGGCCGTCTGCCACATATCCGCACCAAGCGCTTGTAAGCGCTCAGTGATACCACTTGGTAGCTCAACCTGTCTGAGCTGCTCTTCTTCTTGGTTATCCTGACGCCAAGACTTCATCGCCTCACTGATGGTTGTGAATGAACCACCGCCCAAAGCCTTACGCACCTCAGCTAATGTTGGCTTAATTCCTTGTTCTTGCAATTGGTCGGCAGTAGCATGAATTTGCTGAATAGTGATGGCCATCATCATCGTCCTTAATTTTGTATGAATAAATATGTAATTGTTGTATATTATGTATGTAGTATAATACAATTTACAATATACTACAATACAAAATATAAAAAAACCTCAAGTGATCTTGAGGTCACGGTCATTAAATTATAGTTAGTGATCCGCTAAGTATTCTTCTAGCGCATTATTGATCATTTCTTGATAGTCACCACCTGTTTGCTTGGCTCTATCCTTAAACTTGGCAATGATACTTGGGTTGATGACGCTCGCTTCAGCAGAGAACGCTTGCGGCTTAATACTGCCACGGATAGCGTTTGACCAATCCGTAACTTCTGGAATATCTGATAAATCAATATTGTCATCACTAAGCGTTGCTAAATATTCTAAGTCCGCTTGTTGCTTTGCCGTTAGTGGTGGTAAATCGTCTATTTGATAGCTAACCTTGTTCATATTGCCTCCTCTCACTCTTTGTGGCACGCCTAGTCGAGATAATGCGTATAACCTCGCCACCATCTATGTCTGTCTGCGTATGGGCTACTAATAAGACTGCTGTGCCGTCTATTGTACCCAGCGCCTGCCACCGCTCCTCACCATTTTCATACCTGTCTTGCTGACGCAGGCATAAAGAATCTAAAAAACCCGGGTAGCTGCCTCAAATGATAAACGGTGTTTGCACTGATTGGTGATGTTTTTTTGTTCATCCCATTCAAATCTAATACTCATCTTTTCTCTCAATCAGTATGCTCTTTATAGATTGGCAATTCATCTTGACTGACAGCTGCTACTTTCTGATACTCAAAAGATAGTGGCACTTTATTGGTTTGCGCCACTTGGGTCAAAAATAATTTGATCGCTTGAGACGGTGTTAATCCATAGCTTTCAAATACCGAAAAAGCATTTTCTTTTAGCTCTTGATCGAGCCTAATATTATAATTAGTTGTCGTCATAACATCACTTTTGGCTTATTTATGTACATATAATATAAGCCATTTGTATAGGCTACGCTAGCTCAATTACTCTTTTTTTCTTTGCTATGATTTCTGCTTAGGGAATGTATAGCCTACCGCCAGTAAGTGCTTTTTGTGGGTCTTTAAAAAAGCCTCATCTCTTAATTGAGTGTGTAACCAACTAATAACTTCTTGAGTGCTTTTACCTGATGGTGCGTAACTACCAAACGGTGAGTAGTTAGCCAACAAAGGGGCAAAACGATCAATTTGCTTAACGGTTAGAGGTGGGATATCTCTATCCTCATTATTCTGATTTAGGCCCTCCTGTCCTTTTTTCTTAGTTGGCTTGGCCTTGACGGTGAATGTCAAACCTGTAACTGTGCGTCCACGTTTGATGTTTTCATAGGTGATTTTGATGTCGGTTTTCTGATTAATTTCTTTTATGGGCCCATCAACTGCATTCTCTTTCAAATTGTTGATGCGCTCATACGACTTAGGCGTGCCAAGTTCTTGCCTATATTGATCTAAAGTCATAGAAAAACCACCCTTCCCCTCAGACTTTTTTGCTAGATGGTAAAGGTCTAACGAGTAAGTCAATTTGAGGTTTAAGATATCTTCTTTTAAATATTTAGTGTAAGGGTTGAACTTATCAAAAACCTGAAGTAAGTATATTACCTCATCTGTAAAATGCATCGATATATAGCCATCTGCATATTTCGACCTGATTAGCCATTGAACCTCTGTATCATCACCATCCTTATCCTCATAAATGAATGTACGCTTCATTAATTTTTTGCTAGCTGATTTCATTTGCTTATAAGCCGAGTTTCTATCTATTCCGCTAAGCTTAGCAAATTCAGAAGACGCAACCTCTATCGGTGTTTTTTCAGTAGCATTATTAACCCTAACCAATGGGCTCGCTAGAATAATGATGCGCTTCTCATCAATAGACATCTCTCTAAAAGCTTGAGTAATTTTATTCTGCATAACAATCCATTTTTCAGGATATTTTTTTTCGTATAGCTCGACATCATTCATTATGACAACCTCATTATGCTAGTTACTTTAAGATACTAGCATAATGCGGGATAAAAGTAGCATTTAAACGGGATAAAAGTAGCATAATGCGGGATAAAAGTAGCATAATGCGGGATAAAAGTAGCATAATAGAGTGCGTAACCCTTTAATAGCAAAGCTTACAGACTGTCTAAAAGTCTTTAAAAGTTTTTAAAAGTAAAAAATATATTTTTATTTTAAATAATAAGGAAAAAACCAAAAAACCGACGGATTTAAGATGATAATTTGATCGACCAATCACTTGTAAAACTGATCAGTAGCTCAGAATGCAATTGTCCATTTACTTAATGTTATTCCACGTTCGCATGGTTCGGATCAAGCTTAGATCTTTGAAGATCTTCAAAAGCACGGTCAAAGATATTTTGAATGTCTTCATCTGTAATTCTGTCCAACGCTGTTTTCATACTCTCAGTATCAGTCTCATTTTTTGTAGATAACTCGTCTTCATTTTCAATAGTCATTATCGACACCTCTGTAAACACATCTTAAAGCATTGCTAAAACGCATAAAAAATACTCTTATATGCGTTTTACGCTCTTTCCGATATGATGGTAGCTAAAGCTATTCTAAAACGCTTAAAACAGCCGATAACCGTCTCCTAACCTTTCGCTAATTAGTAGACGATCCAGCTGTACCTTCAATTAGGCGATTTCGAGTAGCTACTGTGATGATGAATAAATATCAAGCAATGAACCGTGGTCACTGTCCTGACTGTTTTTAGGTGGTGTAAAGCTGCTTGGTGTTTCCTTAGCTTCACCTTGCATCTTATGAGCAATTGACTTTAAAAACTCACGGTGCTTTTTCAAACGGACATATTTTTCATTATCGTGTGCGTCTAAAAAAATAGCCTGCAGTTCATGATTATCATCATCGTCTAATGCGTTGGCCAACCACTCCCCCAATATTTTATGTGCTTCAAGCCTGTCCTGATCAATCTCTTTTTTAAGAGCCTGTAATTGCTTAATCTTATTTGCGAATAAATCATCTGATATTACTGACATTACCTCATCCTTTTTTTAGCCAACTATGATAGAGTTGATCCTAGCAGTACATACATAGGTATGCAAGGTAGTAAAATACACAAGACCACATCTTTTCGTGGGCGCAGTAGTATTTTAACCCTCTGTTAAGAGCGAACTTAGGAGTTTATGTAAAAAAGACCCACAAGGGGTACTGTTTTTTTACATAAACTCCGTCGTTCGGCAGGGGGCGAACCCCCTACAACCCCCAAAAAATCATCTCTCAATATTGGGTTTTTTTGCTATGAATAATAAAGGGTTTCATTTGTCGGTTAGCGCCGTTAGTAAGGCGAAAAATCATAGCGTGGTGGCAAAGTCGGCTTATAATTCTGGCTCAAAACTGGTTGATGAACAGTCAGGAGTCGTCCACGATTACACCAGTAAAGCTAAAGACAAAATCTTAAATTTAGTGGACAGTGATGGTACTAAATACACGCAAGTTGTTGAGAAAAATGTGGTGCATACGGCGTTGATAACGCCAACTCTTGCTGGGGATCTAGCAGTGACACGTGAGGGTTTTTGGAATGATATCGAACGCATTGAGACTCGTAAAAACGCGCAATTGGGTACTGAGATTGATGTGATGTTTCCTGATGGGATCACCGCGGATCAGCGTATAGTTCTGGTCGAGCGCTACGCTCAAACCTTATCTGATCGCTATAACGTGCTTGTCGATGTGGCCATTCATCGGCCCCACAGTCACGAGAAACATGTGGGGGAGGTTGAAGTGGTTGAGCTGACCAGTCGTAACTTTCATGCCCATATTTTACTCTCAAGCCGTGAGATAGTAGCGGATGTTGAGGGTTATGCTTTATCAGCACGCAAGAATTGGTTGCAGTGGTCAACGGAGGAGCGGTTATCTAAGGGGTTAAACGGACGCGGCGATGAGCTTAAATATCAACGCACCCTTTGGGCGGATATGGCCAATGAGCTACTGCCTAAGAATAAAACCATTAGTGAGAAATCCTACCGTGAGCTGGGCATCAATCGTTTGCCAAAAATGAAACTGGGTAAATCACTATATAAGGATATTCTCAAAGGCAATCGTTCAGTGATTCACGAATACAACGAGACGATTGATGAGATCAATGCTTACATTGAAAAAAATGGTTTAGTAATTGAGTACGACGACAAGGGACGTATTGACCTAGAAAGCAATGAACAAGAGGTTAACGGCGTCACAATACATTATAAAAAGCGTAAACCCTTTGCGCGAATTGAGCTCAGTAATATCCGATTTGTAGATCCTGCCGTTGAACTTGAACCCGCTATCCCTAAAAGTAACAGTCAGACGCATAGTGATGCGGCCAATGATCACGCACTTGATGAGCTTTTAGCAATCTCAGCCGACTTTGTGAGTCAAAAAAAGATGGTACGCAGCGCCTTATTTTCAACCATTGATGCGCTGCATGAAGAGTTAGCGCACCAGTCTAAACAGATTATTACTATTGATAAAAACATTAAGAGTACCCAGCGGTTCACCGAGGAGGTGGGACAGGATTTTAGTGACCCCCGCCAAAAAATGATTGAGCTTGCCAGGCAGATAAGCACAAAAGAGCAAAGTGAGGCACTAAAGACGGCTTTAGTGTTGGTTGAGGAGTTTAGACAAGATGATACCCTACAAACAGGCCGCGCCGTTACAAGTCTTGAGAAGCAACTGTCACAGATTGATAAAATAGTGCTGAATAATAAAGCGATGCTAGAAAAGCTGATCCCGCTTAATAATGAAGTCATTGCTGACTACAAAGGGTTGAAGGCCACGCTAAAACCCTTTGCCGCAAAGCTGAATAAACTGGCGACTGGCTTTAAAGCTCTTGATGAGATTGATATTGAAAAATCCGACTTATCCTTACAGTGGGATCAAGCGTTTGCGGATCTACAAGAGATAGATATCACCAATAACATGGATACTTATCATAAGTTTGCTGCATTTGCAGATCTGGACGTTGAGCGCTTTAAGTACCTTGAAAAAGAACGTGAGGCGCTCAGTACGTTAAAAGCGGTAGAGATAGACGCGGATGCTGACACTCGTTTGACGGCATTGGCCGCTGATGTTAAAGCGTTTAAGACCACCAATAATGAAGACATCAAACAGTTAAAGCAGCAAATTAATACCAGTAAAAAGACTTATCAGCGCTTATCACCGTTTTATGAGCAGCGTATCGCCTTACTGGATCAAAGTGAGGCGGTGATCGTGCAAGATGATGATTTATACGATGAAATCATAAGTACCAAGACTACTCAATTGAATGCAGATCGGCTTGAGGACTGGCGCAGCCGTACTATGGCGCTGCAATATCAGCTCAACAAAGCGCATGAGCAAGCAAAGCTTAAGAAAGAGGCTGAGCGCGCACGAGAGGAGGCTTTGATCAGGCGGCGAGAAACCTTAAAACAGAGGCGGCAGCAGGCATCTCTTAAGCGTCAGCGAATCAATGAGACCAAAGCATATCGAGATCGATTTGACAATTTAGTGGTACGGGTGCGTAACCGCGTTAATACCCTTGATTTTAAGGCCGTTGATGCACCGATCGAAGTGATCAACGCGGCTGAGGCGGTTGCCGCACAAGCATTTATATTCACTACTCTAAAACACACTGACAGCTTTACGACACTACAAAAAAGTTTACGAGACACCGATGCTAAAAAAATTGCAACGCAGGTGCAGAAGGCAGCAACGACGCTATGGCAACAGCTTGAGCGCTTGCCTGACAATCAAGATAAGGTCGAGGTGTTAACGAAAATCAATGAGCGCTTTGAGCACGTTCCTGCTATCACCATAGATGGGGCAACGCTCACACAAACTGTGACAGATCACCTGCAAAAAACGAAGAACGCCATCCAAGCGCATGAACAAGCACAAACACGCCGCTACTCCTCACCACGCCCATTTTAGGCGGCATTATAATAATGAGTACCCCATGAATAAAGACAATAGCAATGAGCAAGACATACACGATCAACTTGTTAACCTAGTGACTTCATTGACTCCGGTCATTGGGGCCTTGCGTGAGCTGATTAAGCGAGCCGATGATGCGGTAGCGAGGCGGCTTGAGCGTTCGCTTAGCGGTATTGATAGCAAGGTGAATGAGGTGTCTTCTGCCATTGAAGAATTAGGTAGTAGCGCAAGCACGACTTCGCAGGCATTGAGCCAGTATCAAGAACTCGTGTTAAAGCAGCTACAAGCGGCAGTGACTGCTTTTACTGACAATGAGATGCCGCGTCGTTATGATGACAAAATAGCGGGCATCATCACCGATATGAAACAGCAGATTGATACGGCTGTAGAGTCGGTCGTCACTGCTAAAAACGATAGCATAGAGGTACAAATCAGTACCATGCAAGCGGTGGCTGACAAGCTTGGCGCAAGCGCTGACAATCTAGCCCTATTCACCAATCAGTACCAAGCTGGTCATAAGCAGATTATTGAAGATATTGAGACCTTTGAGACCACCACCAAAACGCGGATTGAGCAGGTCGAGGGTAGAGCTAGTAAAGACTTGGACAAAATTCATAAGTCCATTGAGACTATGAGTATTAAAAGGATTGCAGCCGCTGTCGCAGCGGGTACGATGGCTGTGATAATAAGTTTGGTGGCCCTGGTATTTTGGTATGTGCCAAGCTTTGATGAGATTGCAGAGATGAAATACCAGCAAGCAGAGCTACAGCGCGGCATCGATGAGCTTGAAACGGGTTGGAAACAGGCCTTTAATAATGCTCAAAGTGCGCAGTTTATTTTGGCTTGTGATGTTAATAAAGAGCAGCCTGATGCAATCAGCTGGTGCGTTAGAGCAGACAGTAAGAGTGTTTTGAGAGATGAGAGAGGCTTTGTTTATTATAAAATAGCTGGGGTGCCGCGTGCAAAGCCGACTGAGTAAAGACGTATGGTAATAGCGAGCTATATTGCCCAAAAGTGCGTCTTCTGAAACATATAAGACTGAAAAAAGGCTTGTTTGATTGTCGTTATCTTTGTCTATATTAAAAAGCCAGATAATGACACTTTATCTGGCTTTAAGGGTTATTGTTTCTTGTTAAACAAGAAGTCTGTAAATATAAGCTAAAGTGACTAGGCTGCTTGGTCAGTATGAGCTGTGACCAACTCTATAAAAGCAGTTTCAAGGGTACTTAACGCATAATCATCAATCATAAGACCGTCATCTATCTGTCGTTGCACCCAGACATAAATCGCTTCATCATTATAAAGAATAGCGTCAACACCAAGTAATGATGCCAGTTGTACGCCTTGCTGTACTTGTAAGCTGAATAACAGCTTAGAGGCTAAATTTTTAGTCTGTTCACTAAACCAAGCGCAGCTGTTGAGCCGAGATAGATTGTTATTCATTGGTATTCTCCTGTAGATTATTGTGTATAAATAATGGATAAAATGACTTACTACAGGTCAAATTATACCTATATTTTAATCTATTGCAAGAGAAAATGACCTTCTAAAGGTCTTTTTATGCGTCTAAAGGTGATAATGTCTTATGAGCGAGGGTGTTCACTCAGGCGTTTCACTGCTGTCCTCATTTATAATTTCATATAAATCACCAACATTGATTCTAAGATACGTGCATAAAGACTCGATGACATCTAGATCAACTCGGGTGGCTTCTTCATGATACATGCGAGTAATGGTGCCACGATTGATACCAGTATCTCTTGCGACATCGGCAATTTTAAGGCGTCTTTCGCCCATAATGGTCGATAAGTGACACTTCACCATAGTGGTTTCCTCATTAACGATTGGTGGTTTTTGATTGGTGAGCGGATTATAACGAATATGAGCGGCTAACGTATTCCTTTTAGTAGCTCAAATTGATATTCAACAGCGGTAATTTACCTAGTAGTAGGCAGTTTATTATGCTGTCTTTGATACAGGACGTCTATCATGATGGATATACGCTAGTTAGAAAAGGTGATGCTATTTTTACTATGAAGTATTGCTATTAGTAGTAATGTGACGTACATTTTTAGTTATACTTATATACTTATATACTTATATACTTATATACTTATATACTTATATACTTATATACTTATATACTTATATACTTATATACTTATATACTTATATACTTATATACTTATATACTTATATACTT
>NZ_QQAI01000020.1:0-39440 GCF_021023115.1 Psychrobacter sp. CCUG 69069 | reverse complement strand
GATAGTCGCCCAACGCTTCTATCAGCATGCGAACGGCGCGTTCTTTAATCTCAGGAGTGTAGGTTTGTTTTTTCATTGTCGTATTCTCTCAGAATGTTGAGTCTCCGACAATCCCGGGGCGGTTCATATCAATAATTTCTTTAATCTTACGTTTGTAAGTATCACGCCATTCAATTTCTTTTTCAGAAAACCATAGTAGAGCAAACTGTTCGAATGAAGTGATGTCACTTTGAATACAGTCTTTGCGATCACTTAATGCCATCATCTCATCGCATTTATCGCTTTTGGGGAAATACTTAGCATAGCTAAATATACCCAAAGTAATTTCCGCTTCCATTTTTTCAATCACTTTTTCAAGCTTCTTACGATTCGCTGGCGTGTCAATGAGGTTTGTCGTCTCCCTACAGCGTTTGTTCATATAGCGAAAGTCGACCACCAACTTGTTATATCTACTTCTGATACTAGCCATGATATTTCTCCTTATTGTAGAGCCATAGCGTTGATGCTACCGGTGACACCAGTACGCATATCTTTTTCGATCTCTTCCCAAACATATAAAATTTTGCGTCCACCAAACGGCCGGATGTAATGAATACCTTCGATAAGCACAGTATCTTTGAGCTCATTACGTATCGTACGAGGGTTATACTTAATGAGCTCAGAAAGCTCTTGGGTAGTTAGGTAGGTATGTGACATAATATATTCCTTATATAAAGTTTAACCATAATGGTACTTTTAAATACCATAGTTGTAATTTACCATAAAATTATAACTATGAAAGTATTTTTTATAATTATAATTGGAGTTTTTAAGATGATAGTTAACCATATCCCAACTTTGTTAGCTGAAAGAAGGCTAAAAGTAGCGGATGCCGTACGAGCGACAGGAGTGAGCAAAACAACTTTGCACAAGATATACAATGATCAGTCGTCAAGAATTGATTTCGATACTATAGATAAACTTTGTGCCTATCTTGAAGTAGGGGTAGGAGATATTTTTGAATATGTAGAAGAAAAGAAAGTAGAAGTTATTGAAAAATAGAAGTTAATAATAGTTTTAGAGTAGAGGTCAAAAAGAAGCTTTTAATTTTAATGGTTTTTGTAGGCTAGTCACGGTTTGGTCACCGTCGCTTTTTTGAGATATTTCGAGCTGATTGTATAATCATGACTATGAGTCGATGTAGGCAAGCATTTTCCGCTACAGCCCATATTTTACGGACAAAAAAAAGCCCCAATCTTAAGATTGGGGCTTTTCGAATCTGGTAGGCGTAATCGGATTCGAACCAACGACCTCTACCATGTCAAGGTAGCGCTCTAACCAACTGAGCTATACGCCTATTTAGGTTGAGCATTTTAGCAAGTTTTCAGGACTTTGCAAGTCTTTTTTACACCAATATGAAGTTATTGTCGAAATACTAGAAGAATCACCCTCTGCATTACTTGTCGTACCTAACTTAATAACAGCAGAGACCTAAAGTTGGTACAATATTGAGAATGGTGTCGAGCTTAATACAGCACAATATAGCAGTGCTTCTAGATAGCAGTGTTCCTAGGGACGTGCGAGATTAAACATACAAGTATTTAGCAACTATGACATAAAATCAAAATACTAAGGGTGATGAGATGGGTTTATTAGTCGATGGACAGTGGCAAGATAAATGGTACGACACCGATGCTAGTGGTGGGCGCTTTGAGCGTGAAGATGCGGGTTTTAGAAACTGGGTAACGACAGATGGCAGCGCAGGTCCAACAGGCAAAGGCGGCTTCAAAGCTGAAGCCAATCGTTATCATCTATATGTGTCTTTAGCCTGTCCTTGGGCGCATCGAACCACGATTTATCGTAAGCTAAAAGGCCTAGAAGATATCATTTCGATGTCTGTGGTACATCCATTTATGGGCGATAAAGGGTGGACGTTTGCGGAGGGCAAAGGCGTGATTGCTGATCCGATTGTTCATGCACGTTATCTATATGAGGTTTATACTGCAGCTAAGTCAGATTATACAGGGCGCGTGACGGTTCCTATTTTATGGGATAAAAAAACCAACACGATTGTGAGCAATGAATCCTCTGAAATTATTCGTATGTTTAATTCAGCCTTTGATGAGGTAGGAGCAACAACAAGTAATTTTATACCACCAGAGTTATTAGCAGAAATTGATGACATAAATACCTTTGTCTATTCTGCCGTGAATAATGGTGTGTACAAGGCAGGTTTTGCGACCACACAAGAAGCTTATGAGCAGCCCCTGACGACGCTGTTTGATGCGTTAGATACACTAGAAGCGCGTTTGGCAAAGCGTCGTTATTTGATGGGGGACACGATAACAGAAGCCGACTGGCGTTTATTTACCACGTTGGTACGTTTTGATGCCGTTTATGTCGGGCATTTTAAATGTAACATACGTCGCATCATTGATTATCCGAACCTTTGGGGCTATCTGCGTGATTTATATCAGGTACCTGGTATCGCAGACACTGTAAATATGAATCATATCAAGCAGCATTATTACACCAGCCATGCCAATATTAATCCCACGCGTATCATACCAGTCGGGCCTGAGCTTGACTTTACGACAGCGCATAATCGTGAGCAGTTATAAGTTGTAGCGTACATGATGGCAATACAGCTCTTTTGTTGTCATAAGGTATCAGTAAAAAACCCCTCGGCTGCTAGTAGCTGAGGGGTTTTTTTACGACATAAAAGTTAGTTTAGGAGCTACTAAGCATTGTTTAACTGACGGGCAGCTTCTAGAGCAAAGTATGTCAAAATACCATCAGCGCCAGCACGGCGGAAGCCAATCAAAGATTCCAAGATAACCGCATCGCTCAGCCAGCCGTTTTGAATGGCTGCCATATGCATGGCATATTCACCCGAGACTTGATACGCAAAGGTTGGCACGCCAAAGGTATCTTTGACTTCACGGATAAGATCTAGATAAGGCTGACCTGGTTTAATCATCACCATGTCAGCGCCTTCGTTAATATCCATCGCGACTTCATGCAGCGCTTCGGCGCGATTGCCAAAGTCCATTTGGTACTGTTTTTTGTGGCCACCTTTTAAGTTGCCCGCGCTACCTACTGCATCACGAAACGGGCCGTAGTAAGCAGAAGCGTATTTGGCTGAGTAGGCCATGATGGCAGTATTGACAAAGCCTTCTGCTTCAAATGCATCGCGCATGGCTTTAATACGACCATCCATCATGTCGCTAGGAGAGATGATATCAGCGCCAGCACGGGCATGGACGAGGGCTTGCTTGACCAATACTTCGATGGTTGCATCGTTGATGACATAGCCACTGTCATCGAGTAAGCCGTCTTGTCCGTGTGAGGTATAAGGATCTAGTGCCACATCGGTCATTACTACCATTTCTGGAACGGCATCTTTTACTGCTTTGACGGCGCGCGCTGTCAGGCCATTTTCATCATAGGCAGATTTGCCATCAGGGGTTTTGAGTGAGTTATCAATCACAGGGAAGATATCGATTGTGGTGACGCCCTCAGCTAATAACTCTTTAGCGTAGTCAATCAGCAGGTCAATCGATAGGCGCTCAACACCTGGCATGCTAGCAATGGATTCGCGCTGATTGTTTCCTTCCAATACAAATACAGGGGCGATGAAGTGTTTAGGGTGCAGCTCAACTTCACGAATCATCGCGCGTACATTGTCGTTATAGCGCAGACGGCGCAGGCGAGTTTCAGGGAACTGGCGGTTAAAAGTATACGTCATGATAAGTCCTTATGTTATGTTTAAACACTATTATTTTAATGGCAAAACTGTGGTCTTATGAAAACCGCTTTATTGCATCAGTTTGTTAAGCCAAATGGTTCTCTGTGGAATAAGCTTTCGTAAAAGGGTAGTCAACACAATGCCATTACTATAACCAATAGCGGGTTACGAAAGCAAAAAACCCTACCAAGTCGGCAGGGCTAATTGTCATTATCGACTGTCAACGTGAGGACAAAACAACGTCACGAGATTATGGCTTGCCACACTTTAAGGCTCAACAATCTGGGTGACTGGTATTTGCTCACCACTATTCTCTTGTAGCATCGTCTTTTCAGTGACCACGCCTACGGCGGCCTCTGTTTTGCCGTCATTATCAATATCAACGACAGCGGTAGGTTCAAAGACAGCTACCTCTGTTTCCTGTGCCTGTTTAATTGCCATGGCTTCTTGAGGAGAGGCCACACGCGCTGAGCTAGCAGCGTCTATCGCATAAGCAGCTTTAGCTTTTGCACTGTTTGCAGGTAGGGTCGCGATTTGGGCTAAATTGGTGTACTGCGGCACCGGAATAATAGCAGTGGGGGCATCTAAATTAGCACCGCCACCCAGCGCTTGGTATAGCTCAACTTGGCTGACGATTTTTTGTAGCTCTAAGTCTAAAATACCTTGCTGCGTTGAGAATAACGAACGCTGGGCATCCAGAACATCTAGATAGTTTGAAATACCTGCTTTAAAGCGTGCATCAGCAATTTGATACGTTTGCTCAAAGTTGTCTTGCAAACGATACTGTGCTTCGAGCTGCTCACCAAGTGTCGCACGGGTTGCTAACACATCGGATACTTCGCGGAAAGCGGTCTGGATAGATCTCTCGTAATTAGCAAGTGACTGCTCACGCTCAATTTTGGCCACCTCGTAGTTGGCATCCAAGCGACCCGCATCAAAGATAGGCACACTCACGCTAGGACCAAATGACCAGCCAACAGCGCCACTTTTGAACAAGTCGTCTAAACTGCCGCTACTGACGCCAATACTGCTCGCTAGGCTGATAGATGGGAAATAAGAAGCACGTGCCACTTCGATATTGGCACCAGCGGCTTTTAGGTTATATTCCGCTTGTAGCACATCTGGACGATAGCGTAGCAACGCACTAGGTAATCCAGCGTTAAATATTTGCTGACTCGTGATGTTACTGACCGCTGGCGCTGGAATCAGGCTGGTTGGAATCGGCCCGCCGACCAAAAATTGCAGGGCGTTACGCGATCTTAAAATGCTGCTTTGTGCCCGCAACACGGCAAGTCTAGCGTTCTCTAATGACGCACTAGCTTGCAAAGAAGGCAGCCTAGGATCAATGCCAGCTTCAAAACGTTTATTGGCAATAAATAGGGACTGCTCACGACTCTCAACCGTCGCTTCTGCCAGTTTCAGCTGGGCTAAGCTGTAGCTTAAATTGGCATAACTCTGTGCAATATTACTAATCAGACTGATTTGGGTAGAGTCTTTAGCGGCCGCGGTGGCTAAGAAGTTCTGTAGCGCTTGCTCTTTTAAACTAGAGATTTTCCCCCAAAAGTCGAGCTCGTAATTGGCAAGACCTAAATCGACATTATACCTGTCACCTGTTTGACCTGCTTGGCGTCGACGAGTATAACCGGCTTGCCCATCAATAGTCGGCAGATCATTGATGTCGGTAATCTGATACTGCGCACGTGCTTGTTCAATTGCTAGAAGGGCACTTTCTAAGTCTTTGTTGTTTTCAAGACCTAACGCAATCAACCCTTTTAAACGCTCGTCGCTATAAAAGTTCTGCCAGCGCTGACTGGCCACACTGGGTTGCTCAGCGGTGCTAATGGTTTCTTTATCAAACGCCCCATAAGCTTGCTCGATAGGAACATTAGGCTCTGCTAGGACAGGGCGCGTGTCAGCTTTTGGAATGGTATTACAAGCAGCCATGCTCATCGCTAAGGTGGTTAAACCTAATAGGCGAACGCCATTTTTGCGCATCCGTGATAGCGCTGGCTGTGCAAGGGTAGCAGTTTCTGCTACCGCTGATGAGCTTAAAGTAAATGTTTTTTGAGCACTCATTATGTATTGTCTCCAAAGCTTGCAGGCTGATAACTCTCAGAAGGCGTTGGGTTTCGTGGATTGGGCGTACCATTACCATCATCTTTATCGTTTGGCTTGTTGTTCTCATATTTATGCGGGAACATACTACGCACCCAAATATAGAACATGGGAATAAAGAAGATACCTAAGAAGGTGGCGGTAACCACTCCGCCAAGTACACTGGTACCGATAGCGTTTTGACTGCCTGAGCCAGGACCGGTGGCGATAAATAATGGCACAACACCCAGCCCAAAGGCAAGCGAGGTCATGATAATAGGACGCAGACGTTGACGCGCTGCTGTCATGACGGCTTCTCGTAGACTATAACCTTCCTCTTGGTGTTCTTTGGCAAACTCAATAATCAAGATGGCGTTTTTGGCGGACAAACCCACCACCGTGAGCAGACCGACTTGCAAGTAGATATCGTTACTAAAGCCACGTAACCAAGTAAAGATCACGGCACCCAACACACCAAGTGGGATGACCAGTAGCACTGAGAAAGGAATAGACCAACTTTCATACAAGGCTGCTAGGCACAAGAATACCACTAAAATTGAGAGCGCATATAGCATAGGCGCCTGTGCCCCTGATTTTTGCTCTTCAAGTGACATACCAGTCCACTCGTAACCCACACCGTCAGGTAACTGCTGTATCATCGCTTCCATTGCGCTCATCGCCTCACCCGTACTCAAACCTGGGGCTGCGCTACCTTGAATGTTCATAGAGGGTAGGCTGTTATAACGCGTCAAACGCGGTGAGCCAGACTCCCATTCACTGCTAGAGAACGCGTCAAATGAGATCATCTCACCGGTTTCATTACGTACATACCATTTACCGATATCGTCAGGGTTAGTACGGCTGCTTGGTTCACCTTGAACGTAGACACGCTTAATGCGGCCGCGATCAACGAAGTCATTGATGTAACTTGAGCCCCAAGCGGTAGAAATCACGCTATTGATGTTGGCCAATGACAAGCCATAAGCGGCGGCTTGTTCTTGGTTGATGTTCACTTTTAACTGCGGCGCATCTTCTTGACCATTTGGACGGACACCGGCGACTTGATCGTTTTGCGCTGCCATACCCAGCAGCATATTACGCGCTTCTAGTAGCCCGTCGTGCCCAAGGTTGCCTGTGTCTTGAATCATTAAATCAAAACCACTAGCGTTGCCAAGTTCAGTAATGGCTGGCGGTACAATCGCAAACACCTGTGCTTCATTTAACTGGGTCATAAAATAACCCATGGCACGACCAGCAACCGCTTGTGCGGTGTTTTCTTCGCCAGAACGATTTTCCCAGTCGGATAAACGCACAAACGCCAGTCCCATGTTTTGCCCTTGTCCGGCAAAACTGAAGCCTGCGACCGTAAAGACTGAAGCGATATTATCGGCTTCTTGCGTTTCGTAATAATCACTGACTTTATCAAGGACGTCTTGCGTTTCATCAAGCGTTGAACCGGCAGGAAGCTGAACTAAGGTAAACATAATACCTTGGTCTTCTTCTGGTAAAAATGAGCCCGGCACCCGTAAGAAGACCACGGCCATGATACCGATAATGGCGGCATAGCCAATCAAATATAACCATTTAAAACGGATGCTTTTACCAACGAAGTTCTCATACGAGCGGCTCAGCTTAAAGAAGCCACGGTTGAACCAACCAAAGAATCCTTTTTTCTCTTCGCTACTGCCTTTTTGATGGCTTTTGCTACGTTTGAGCAAAGTCACGCATAGGGCGGGGGTAAAGATAAGGGCCACTAAGGCTGACAGCACCATACTGGTAATTAGGGTGATTGAGAACTGACGATAGATCACACCCGTTGAACCACCGAAGAATGCCATCGGTACAAAGACAGCGGATAGAATCAAAGCAATACCGATAACGATCTTACTAATCTCACCCATGGACTGTACGGTGGCATCTTTGACAGAGATATGAGGGTCTTCCTCCATGATACGCTCGACGTTTTCGACGACAACGATCGCATCATCGACCAGTAGACCGATGGATAGCACCATCGCAAACATGGTAAGCACGTTAATACTAAAGCCGGCGACGTAGAGTACTGCAAAGGTACCAAGTAAAACGACAGGGACAGCGAGCGTAGGAATAATCGTTGCGCGCCAGTTTTGCAAGAAAACGAACATAACGATAAATACGAGGACAATTGCCTCTAGTAGCGTCATGACGACCTGTTCGATGGACAAACGCACAAATGGGGTAGTGTCGTAAGGCACAACCGAGGTCAAGCCAGCTGGGAAGTTCGCTTCCAGCTCTGCCATACGTGCGCCGACTGCTTCACGAGTCTCAAGCGCGTTGGCGCCACTCGCCAATGAAATACCGAGACCAGCTGCTTCTTGGCCGTTGTACAGTGAGATAACGCTGTAGTTTTCACTACCAATTTCAACGTCGGCAACGTCACCTAAGCGCACTTGGGCACCAGATGTGTCAGTTTTTAATAAGATGTTTTTAAATTCTTCAGGGGTTTGTAGATAGCTTTGTACCGTGACGGTAGCGTTAATCACCTGTTGGTCGGTATCGGCAGGCGCTTGCCCCAATTGGCCGGCAGAGACTTGCGCGTTTTGCGCCCGTACGGCATTAACCACATCAGAGGGGACCATGTTATAGCTACGTAGGCGGGCAGGGTCTAGCCAAATGCGCATCGCATAAGTAGAACCAAACACCTGAACTTCACCCACCCCTTCGACACGGCTGATCTGATCGACAACGTTTGAGTTAACATAGTCGGCGATATCACTGCGATCCATACTATTGTTTTCAGAAACGAAAGCTTGCACCATTAAAAAGCTGCTAGAGGACTTGTTAACGTTGACGCCTTGACGCTGTACCGACTCGGGCAGTGAGCTCATAGCGGCTTGCAGTTTGTTCTGTACTTGTACCTGAGCGGTGTCAGAATCTGTACCGTTTTCAAAAGTCAGGGTCACAGAAGCACTGCCATTCGAGGAGCTCGATGACGACATGTACATGAGACCATCAAGCCCTTTCATACGTTGTTCAATAATCTGTACGACTGAGTTTTCGACGGTTTGTGCGTTAGCGCCAGGATAGCTTGCACTAACCGAAATAGTTGGTGGCGCAATACGTGGATACTGTTCAATCGGTAAGCTAATGACCGATATCACCCCGATGAGCATGACCAAAATAGCCAGCACCCATGCAAAAATAGGGCGATTAATAAAAAAACGTGACATAGTATATCCCTAAGTCTTCCTATCTTTGAATGGAATTATTGAGCGGCGGCTTCTTTTGTTTCTTCGTTAGAATCATCGTTGCCAGCGGGTTTTTTATCCACTGTTTTTGCCGCTTGTTGCGGCGTTTTAGCATTCGTAGCAGATGGCGCTGGATTGGCATTTTCTAATGGCTTAACGACTACCTCTTGTTCAGGTTTAACCTTACTACCACCTATCACAACGACTTTATCACCTGTTTGTAAGCCATCAGTGACGACCCACTGTCCATCGTAAGTACCATTAATGGTCACTGGACGCAGTTGGATTTTGTTGTTTTCATCAACGATGTACACTTGCGTCTCACCTTTAGGCGTACGGGTTACGGCACTTTGTGGTACTAATGCAGCGTTGGTAATCACGCTTTGGGTCAAACGTGCCGTCACGTACATCCCTGGTAGCAAAATATGATTGCTATTTGGGAAGATGGCACGCAAGGTCACAGCGCCTGTGGACTCATCAACTTTTGCTTCAGATAAGGCAAGTTTGCCACGGACAGGGTAGACCGACCCGTCTTCTAGTATCAGCTCAACCGAATTCATACCTGGCTGTGCTTTGCCTGCCGCGATTTGCTGACGCAGCTTTAGTAGCTCAGACGACGACTGACTGATGTCGACATAGATAGGATCTAAGCGTGAGATGGTAACTAACGGCTCAGGTTGACCCGCGCTGACGAGTGTTCCGGCGGTAACGCTAGAGCGATCAGTACGGCCAGTTAAGGGAGCACGGACGATAGTGCGATTGAGGTCTAACGTACTGGCCTCTAAACCTGCCTGAGCGGTCTGGATACCCGCTTTGGCACTTTCGATACCTGCTTGGGTTTGTCCAACAGCGGCGGCCGCACTTTGTACAGCAGCTTGAGCAGTACGTACTTGCGTTTGTGCCTGTTCATACTGCTGCTTTGAGATGGCATCAATGCTGACTAAGCCTTGTAGACGTTGCAGATCATTTTGTGCTTGTGCCAATGATGCTTGGCGGCTGGCTAGCTCAGCTTTCGCATTGGCGTTATTTGCTAGCGCGGTCTGATAATTGGCCTGTGCTTGTTGCACGGCTGCCTGACCGCTGGTGACAGAAGAGGCGTAGTTATCAGTATTAATACGATAAAGTGGCTGGCCTTTTTTGACGTTACTGCCCTCACGGAACAGTACTTCGTCAATAACGCCATTTACCTGTGGGCGAACGTCGGCGGTTTGATAAGCCGCTGTACGTCCAGAAAAAGTCTGTACCTGAGGTACGGTATCAAGGGTGACAGGCTGGACGTTGACAACCGCAGGCGGCATCTGTTGCTGTGCAGCTTGCTCACCAGCGGCGTCCTCGTTTTTGTCACAGCCAATCAGTACAGCTCCAGATAGTACAGATGCTATTACAAGCGCAAGAGTAGAGTGCTTCATCAATGTCCTCGGCAATATGTATAAAATAAATAGTGACAGTATAAAAAATTTATCAATAAATCTTAGCGTATTAAATATAAAAATTAGTATGTACTCTAAGCATCCATACCTCTTTGCCAGTTGGTTTTTCATCAAAATTATTTAGAAAAACCGAACGGTTAGGACATCTGATAGTGATATAGACGTTAAGTAACGGCGTAAGACGCTCTAGCAGCAAAGATGTGGCCAAGCCACAAAGTTGACCAGTAAATTTAATGAGTTATTATAAACTATAGGGGTAACCCCACAGTCAAGTGTTTGAGAATAGGGCATAACGTAAAAAAACAGTTACATTGGTGTGGATGGAGACAGTAAATATTGTTGGAGTAAGCGCTGTCTCTACTAACAGCTAACACACAGTCGTACAATACTCTATTGAAAATAATTGTAAATTTTTGTGAAAAAAGCAAAACCTTATAAGCATCAGGGTCTTTAAACCATGATAAATCAGGGCTGTCAGCAAAAAACTGATTTTAGCAACCTTTAAGTGTGACCATTAAATAATCAGCCAGTAGGGGGTTCTAAGGACAGCCTAGTACTAACAGCGCATGGTTTTATGGCAATACCGCTACACCAAGCGCGCGCTAGCAAGCTCAGTCAATTGATATAAGCCTGTACGATAACGGTTATCAGGCAATATGCTAAGGGCTTGCTGCGCCAGTTTGGTTTCTTCCAAAGCGCGCTGTTTACAGTAGTCTAACGAGCCTGAACGACGCACCAATTCGATCAGCTGCTTAGCATTCGGTGTTTTTCCTGTCTGCACCGCGATACGCAGTTGCTCATAGCCTTCAACGTCTTTTTCTTTTAATAATTCAAGGGCTTTAATGGTAGGCAGGGTCGGCTTACCTTCAGCCAAATCATCGCCAAGGTTTTTACCCATGACCTCACTATCACCGCTGTAATCAAGGACATCATCAATGATCTGAAAAGCATTACCAAAGTGCTGACCGAAGTCGCCTAATGCCTGCAGGTATTCTGTTTTGTCCTGTAAGATAGCGGAGCCTTGGGTGGCCATCATAAATAGACGTGAGGTTTTACCATCGATAATGCGTAAGTAGTCGTCTTCTGTCGCGGCAGGATTGTGCTGATGCTGCAGCTGTAATACTTCGCCTTCAGCAATGTCACAAGTCCCGTCTGAGAATACTTGTAACAACGGTAAACTTTGAAAACCCACCAGTAGATTAAAGGCACGGGCAATCAGATAGTCCCCCACCAACACGGCAGTGGCATTGTCCCATGTGGCGTTTGCGGTTGGCTTACCACGGCGCTGTCCTGACTCATCAATAACATCGTCATGAACAAGCGTAGCGGTATGGAGCATCTCAGTAATCGCGGCTAAGTGCATGGCTTTTTCTGATGGTTTGTCATCAAACATACGGGCACATAACAACGTAATTAGCGGGCGCATACGTTTGCCACCAGCGTTGATGACATGCTGCGAGACACTCATCACCAGTTGTACTTTTGAATTAAGACTACCGAATACTTGCTTGTCCATAATCTCAAAATCATCAGCCACGATACTCTGAATATCAGCATAGCTAAGTGGCGTGGTTTGAGGGGCGGAATGCATATTGTTTAAAGGGGTACTGGTCATAAGAAATAGTCATATTAATTAGAATAAAGAGCGCTTTTTATAGCCTTAGCTTTATACATAAGTAAGGCGTTGTTTTGCCTATAATAGCATAGCTGCCTCTTTAAATTGTTGGTTAAAATAGACCAAGAGCAGAGCAGTCATCTTTTACTTATACGAAACGTACTGCAGATAAAAGGTGGAAAAAACACGGTAAAATTCCCTAACAAGACAATCAGATGAACACTCACGTAGTTGCTGCGTTTACAGTGTCACGAGGGCCCAATAAAAGACTGTAAGTAACTGATTATATAAGTTATAATGGGCGCCGTTGGGCATGGCTCATCAGCCGTTATTGTTGTAGTATCTGTGTTTATATGACACATCGTTTTTGCTGCACTCATCAATAACAGCTTATACAAAGAAACGGTCAATGGTTTTTAGTGTAACCACCTTACAAAAACAAGAGGCGCGGCTTGCTTTTATAAGCAAAAAGCCGTAAAATCTTGCCTTTAATTTTTCCCTGTCGTGTTCGTCGTAAAAGCGTTGGTATAATATCAGCCACGGCACACGGGTTAAACGGAGTCATATCATGTACGCAGTAATTAAAACTGGTGGTAAACAGCACCGTGTAGTCGTCGATGAGCTTTTAAAAGTTGAATTGCTAAAAGCAGAAAAAGGCGAAACAATCAAATTTGAAGACGTGTTGATGATTGTTGACGGCGATAACGTCAAAATCGGCCAGCCTGTCGTTGATGGCGCTAGCGTAGAAGTTGAAGTTGTTGAGCATGGTCGCGGCGAAAAAATCCGTATCATCAAGCACAACCGTCGTAAGCATTATCACAAAGAGCAAGGTCACCGCCAATGGTACACCTTGTTAAAAATCAAAGCCATTAATGCCTAATGACCCATTTAGCGATTGTCGCTAAACAGGGCACTAAATGCTTAAGAGTTGTCGCATCAGCGATAAGTCACATTAACAAGGAGATTTTCTCATGGCACATAAAAAAGCTGCCGGTTCGACTCGTAACGGTCGTGATTCAAACCCAAAAATGCTCGGCGTAAAAATCTTTGGTGGCCAAGCTATCACAGCTGGTAACATCATCGTTCGTCAACGTGGTACAGAATTCCACGCAGGCGAAGGCGTTGGCATGGGTCGTGACCATACTTTATTTGCACTAAATGACGGTGTGGTAAAGTTTGCGACCAAAGGTAAATTTAACCGTCGTTATGTGACGGTTGAAAACGCATAATTATCCACTTAGGTCATTTTATTCTTTGAATAACATGATTGGATAACGAAAAAGTCCCTATTGCCTTATGGTAGTGGGGGCTTTTTTTATCTATGGGTTAATACGGCAGTTTATTTGGCTTCTATAAAGACATAAAAACGTTAAAAAGCGTTCTGAGTCTCTCAGACAATTTTTGTAACTGTACGGGTTACAAGCGTGTATGGGCGGCGTAGCAATGATTGCAAATCATGACTAGGCGCGTAATAAAAAAACTGGCACACTGTTCTCCTTGCTTATGAACGCCAATTTTAGGTTGGTGAGTTAAGCCGTTATAGAAAACAAAAATTTTAATAAGATGTTTTCTTTTAAGCTATGATGCACTTTGAGAGAGGATTAATGATGACTTTATTTGCTAAACAATCGATTAAACAGACCACCCTAAAACAGAAAGTTATGAGCGGCGCGTTGGCGGGGGTGCTAATGACATCCCTTGGCGTAGCGGCGCCTATGATAGCGTTGACGCAGTCTGCGACGGCGGCACCTGCTGACAATCTAACAGCAGCCAAGCGCTTAAACAAGCTGTTAACCAATACCAAAAGTATGACTGCAAACTTCAGTCAAACAACCAAAGGCGCAAGCAGCGGTACTTTTACAGGGACTATGAGTGTAGAACGTCCAAACAATTTCCGCTGGGAAACCAAGTCACCCTCAGAGCAGCTGATCGTTGCTAATGGTAACTCTATGTGGGTTTACGACAAGGACTTAGAACAAGCGACTAAACAAAACGTCGACAGTCAAGTCGGTAACACTCCAGCGCTCTTGTTGTCAGGTGATCCGAGTAAAATTGATCAAAATTTCAAAATTACTCAGCCGTACAGTAACAAAAATTACTACGTGCTATATCCAAAATCGGACAGTGCCAGCTTTAAGAGCTTATCTATGAGCTTTAGTGGCGGCAAGCCTGTGATGATGGTACTAAATGATAGTCTGGGTCAGACCACGTCCATTAAATTTAGTAATATCAAACTGAATCCAAGTATTAATAGCAGTCAGTTTAAATTCAACCCACCAAAAGGTGTGGATGTTATCAATCAGTAAAAAAGTGTGGGTGCAAAGCCGTCAGTAAAAAAGGACAGCTCCTAAAGGGGCTGTCCTTTTTTTGAAAGTAAGATTGCTACATTCAAGGAACTTTTCTGACATCGGTACTTATTTTAACTGACACAAAGTCTTAGATACGCTATGACATGGTTTGGATGGCGTCCATGTCTGGCATCGGCGGTAACTCGTTTAGATGTGTGAGCCCAAAGGCATCTAAAAACTGCGCTGTGGTGTGTAGTAACGCAGGGCGACCGAGAGTGTCTTTATGACCGTTTTCTATTATCCAGCCTTTATCAAACAATTGCCGTAATATGTTGCTTGAGAGTGTCACACCGCGCACATGCTCTATATCGCTACGTGTTACTGGTTGTTTGTAAGCGATAACACTCAGTGTCTCAAGTAAGGCTTGGCTAAGACGTTCTTGACGCTGCGGAAAGACACGCTGGATAAACGGGCTATAACGGTCTGCGATTTGTAAGCGATAACCGCTGGCAGTTTCATGCAAACTTAGTACGCCAGTATCCAAGCGTACTTGCAGTAGTTGTAAGGCTTGTTTGAGCTCTTTGGTAGACACAGATAAATGCTTTTTGAGGACGTTTGCAGTGAGCGGCGCTTCTGAGGCATGCAGCAGCACTTCAATTTGTTTGCTGATATCTTCAATGTATTGCTGCTGTTCATCAGTGGAGGCAGGGGCGACTGTGGTTATTGGTATCTGTGTTTGACCATTTTGCTTTGAATCATCAATATCTACCATGGGATAGGTACTCTTTTCTTATTAAACTAACCACTGTAAGGTGAGCTGCTCAAGTTGACTGTCTGTAGCGAGTTGATTACCATCCGTGGTGGTTGCTGGGCTAACGTTGCTGTCTGTATCGGTCATTACCACGCCAATCAGCTGTCTTTTTATTAACTCAAGCACCGCAACGAAGCTGACTACCACCCCTATTTTACCTTGCGATTTGTCTAGTAGCTCATAAAAAGAGCGTGCGCCATCAGTACTTAGCTGCCGACTGATACTCGCGATGCGATCCGCAAGTGGGACGGCATCAACCTTTATAGTATGCATCTGATAGTCTGGTTGCAGCTGCATTTTAAATAAACTATCAATGAGTAGCGTCGGCGAATAGCTTGGTAACTCAGCCTGCATAACGTCTTGGCTTGGCATGCTGACCATGGCTAAAAACACATCGCGCTCTAGACGTACCAAGTTGTCTAAGCGCTGACTGGCCGCTTTGATTTGTGCATACTCTTCCAGACGTTCAATTAACTCAGCCTTTGGATCACGCTCATCGGTAGGCTTTTCTGGCTTAGGCAGTAACAACTCCGTTTTGATGGCAATCAACGTCGATGCCATCAGCAGATAATCCCCTGCCAACTCAAAATGCTCGGTATTCAATTCACTGATATAAGCCAAATACTGCTCAGTGATTGGTAATATTGGCATTTGTGTCAAATCGACGTTGTTTTTTTTGACCAAATACAATAAAAAGTCTAACGGTCCAGCAAACTGCTCTAACCAAATAGCAAATGCTTGCGGCGGCACATAGAGGTCTTCTGGTAGGTGCTGTACCGGCGTCTGATAAATACGCAAAGACACATTATCAGTCTCTAAGCTACGTTGGTTGCTTTTAGCGCCACTGTTACTGGACGTGTCAGACACTTGATAAGCCCCTATAGGCAAGGCAGCTTGTGATAAAGCCGCTTGTGCTTGTGCAGACAGTGGGGTTGTAGCCACGTTTCATACCCGTCTCGGTTATAATAACCAAATGATTATTTCAGTTTGGCAAGTGGACGAATACCAATAGCGCGGCGAGTCTTGTCTAACTGCTTACGACTATGGCGACGGGCTTTTTCTGCCCCCATTTGTAAGATTTCTTCCAGCTCTTTTGGATTGGCCATCAACTCTTCATAACGCGCACGGAAGGGGGCAATCTCCTCATTGATTTTATCAAACAAGGCTTGTTTGGCATCGCCCCAGCCAATACCTGCGGCATATTGCGCACGCATCGCAGCAATTTCTTCAGGGGTCGCAAAGGCTTTATAAATCTCAAAGATAGCTGAGTCATCAGGATCTTTTGGTTCTTCAGGCAACTGTGAGTTGGTCACAATTTTCATAATGGCTTTATGCATCTGTTTTTCAGAGCTTATTTGCGGATTATGCTCACCAAATAGAGGGATGGTGTTGTTGTAACTCTTACTCATTTTGCGACCATCAAGCCCTGTCAGTAGGGGTATGTCGTTATCCACCACAGCTGACGGTAGTGTAAAGAGTGTTTTATAGCGATGGTTAAACGTACCGGCAATATCACGCGCCATCTCGATATGTTGTACTTGATCGCGACCAACAGGGACATGAGTGGCGTTAAACATTAAGATATCAGCTGCCATCAGCACCGGATAACCGAACAAGCCCATGGTGACGCCTTGATCGGGATCGACATCGCTTTTTTCCATATTGATATCGACTGATGCTTTATAGGCGTGAGCACGATTCATCAGACCTTTGGCACATGAGCAATTCAAAATCCAAGCCAGCTCGGGAATTTCAGGGACGTCTGACTGACGGTAAAAAGTCACGCGCTCAGGATCTAAACCACACGCAATCCAAGTGGCGGCAATCGCCTTGGTCGATTCATGAATGATGGCTGGGTCATAACAACCAATAATGCCATGATAATCTGCCAAAAAGAAAAACGCTTCATGATCGCTATTTTGGATAGATTCAATCGCTGGGCGAATGGCGCCGACGTAGTTACCCAAATGCGGAATACCAGTTGGTTTGATACCCGTTAGGATGCGCTTGTTTTGTGTTGAATCATCAGAGGTGAGGCTATCAAAGGTGTTGTTACTCATGGGACATCCATTACTGTGTTTATCGAATTATTATAAAGGCCTAGGTATTTATGTGCTGTTAATGACGCAAAATATTAGCTACAAAGTATAGCAAATTTTCTAAGCCATTTTTTGGGGAATAAAGGTCTACTTATAGATATCGGTACGCCCGTTCGGCCCGTGTTTAAAACGGCGATGGAACCACATCCACTGAGTAGGATCAATACGAATCAGTCCTTCTAACACTTCATTGACGCGGGTAGCATCAGCGACTTCATTGTTGCTTGGATAATTATCCAGCTCAGGGGTAATCGTTAAGTGGTAGTGCGGACGCTTACCACGCGGCAGATTGTCTGGGGTTTGCCGATAGGTATGTAGGGCTATAACAGCGGGTGGGTGGTCTTTGCTACCCAATTTGGCCATGCGCCGTGATGCCGTAATCGTGGCGGCAGGCACACCAAAGAATGGCGCCATGACGCCTTGCTTGAGACCATAGTCTTGATCAGGTGAGTACCAAATGACGTGTCCTGCTTTGATGGAGCTGACTAAGCTACGCATATCACGGCTAGAGATCTGCTTGCCAAAAATGTTGGTACGGCCATTATAAATAAACCAATCGAGCAGTGGGTTATTTTGCGTGCGATACATACAGTCTAGGGGGAAGAATTGGGCACAAAATAAGCCACCCAAATCCAGCATCGTATAATGCGCGCCTAATAAAATGACCGGACGATTGTCATTTTGGGCGTTAATGAGATGCTGTAACCCTGATATCGAAATGGTACGAGTAAAGACATTGGGGCGAAACCAAGCGCATAAGGTTTCAAACACACCGATACCTTGATTGACAAAGACCTGTTTTGCCATCAATTCACGCTCGGCTTCTGGTTTTTCTGGAAAGGCCAGCTTGAGGTTAATCAATGTATCACGGCGACGCGAGCCAGCAGCTTTATAAATGAATATACCAAGCTGACGACCTAGCCAAAACTGCCAACGTAGCGGTAGGTATATCATCGGTAAAAACATCACAAATAGTAGCCAAATTCCCCAGTATCTCGGTAATAAAAACGCCCACTGAAAGGGTTTTTTGTCTGCTCGCGCTGTGCGCTTACGGGTTTGGGTAATCGTTGGCGTACCTGCAGGTATGGCGGGGGATTTAACGGTATTGCCACGCGGCGCCGCAGTCGGCGTTGGCACGCTACTCTTTGCGGAAGCTTTGCTGGGATCGTATTGTTCGGGCGCTTTCATAATATCCTTTTGCAGCACTATTTATGGCATCGGATTATAGCTATCTGATAGCACTGTCTTAGAGTGCTGAGGCTAATGATAAAAAGTTATTCTTATGATGGGGTAGCACGAGCCTGTTTGCAAGCCAGTTTTTGACAAAGCCCGCTTGTTAAGACGCTGTGGATTTAACACATTTATGCTACTCACTAACTGCTAACCACTTAACGAATAGCCATAAAAAAAACCTTACAAGCTGTGACCAGCTTATAAGGTTTTGCAAATCTACACGCTTATCTAATGTGGTTACTGTCGCTCTGAGAAAAAGACAACCGCAACCAAAAAATAAGAGAGAGCTTTGATTAACGTTTTGAGAACTGTGGACGTTTACGTGCTTTACGTAGACCCAGTTTCTTACGTTCAACTTGACGTGAATCACGAGTAACGAAGCCAGCTGCTTTTAGAGCAGGTTTTAGCGTTTCGTCAGCTTCGATCAACGCACGTGTGATGCCGTGGCGAATTGCGCCCGCTTGACCACTGATACCACCGCCTGCAACAGTCACATACAAATCATATGCGTTAGCAGAGTCAAGTAGTTCTAGAGGCTGACGAACAACCATGCGTGAGGTTTCGCGGCTGAAGTATTCGTCAAGTGGCTTACCGTTAACAACGATACTACCAGTACCTTTTGATAAAAAGACACGAGCGGTAGACGTCTTGCGGCGACCAGTTCCGTAATTGCGTTCCATAAGTATATCCTTAGATGTCTAGTTCTTTAGGTTGCTGTGCAGTATGTGGGTGTTCAGTACCTGCATATAGCTTTAGCTTCTTGATCATTGCATAGCCAAGAGGGCCCTTTGGAAGCATACCCTTAACTGCTTTGTGTAGAACATCTTCAGGCTTATGTGCAATCAGCTTCGTGAAGTTGGTTTCTTTAATGCCGCCTGGGTAACCAGTGTGACGATAGTACTTTTTATCTTGCGCTTTTTTACCCGTTACCGCGATTTTTTCTGCATTGATGACAACAATAAAATCACCAGTATCTACGTGTGGAGTATAAGAAGTCTTATGCTTGCCACGTAAGCGACTAGCGATTTGAGTGGCTAAGCGACCAAGGGTTTTGCCGTCAGCATCTACGACATACCAGTCATGGGTCACTTCAGCTGGTTTTGCACTAAGTGTTTTCATGATAAAACCTTAAAATTAGAATTCGTTGAGAGTTTAGCTGGGAACGGGGCTCTCAAAAAACAGACTGCACATTATAAGCAGTAGCGCCTACGCTTGCAAGCTGCATTGGGGTTTATTTTCGCCTTATATACATTAAACTGCAGCGTTGGGCCAGTTTTTAGCGGTTTTAGATGTTTTTTAGCAGGTATTCCATGATTTTACTAAATGCGGCGCGTTACATAGTTATACTGACTAAACCATAGCGACGGTTGCTCTTAGCAATCACTACACAATTATGACGATGATAGCTGATAAAGTCCAGCAACAACTTGTCCGACTTTGGTTTGTTTTAGACAGTCAAAACCGATTGTCGCTTGATTGGATGGTTGTTGAGTGCTCAAATTCTCGTTCAGCGTGTTTGCCAGTTCTGTCAATTGGCCGTCAAGATCTTTATCCGCTTCCAAATAAATCAGTGTGTCTGTATCAATGAATGACTGTGTAATCAGTGCTGTTAAAATGGGTTGCCACAAATCTTGGGCGTAAGGCGGATCAATAAATACCACACCAAAGTGGCGCTGGGTCAGCTGGTTTTGCGTCAATACTTGCTCGGCTGTGCCCTGAATAATTTGATAAGCCGTCGTATCAAGCCGTAATTGCTCAGCGCTTTGGCGTAGCATGTCACTTTGTGCCGGATTGACCTCGATAAAAGTCGCGTGCGCCGCGCCGCGAGATAACGCTTCAAATCCTAGTACGCCGCTGCCTGCGCAGCTATCTAATACGCAAGCGCCATGAATATCAGCCAATAACCAATTAAATAAGGTCTCACGCAAGCGATCTGGTGTGGGGCGTAAACCGTCTGCATCGATAAAGCGCACAACACGGCGTTTGAATTGACCGCCAATGATACGTACGTCGCCTGCCGCAGCACTTTTGGCTTTACCGTTTCTTTTAGGCTGGCGGCCATTTGAGGATTTCTTCATAACATGTCTCGTTTGCAGTCGCTTACTCAGAGGTGGCTGTCGTCGTGGCTTCTTGTTCTTCTAGCGCCTTTGCTTCTTTTTCTCGCAAGGCGTCATTTCTCAATTTTTCCAAGGCTTTTTGACGTTTGATGATTTTTAGCTCATCGGCAGTGGGTGGCAAAATAGGGTCGTTTTTGCGTTGTAGTACCCAGTAGTCAAATAAGGCGCGGCCGATAGGTGCCGCAACGGCACTACCACCGCCACCGTTTTCAACCAAGACGGCAAGCGCAATTTGTGGGTCTTCCACGGGCGCAAAACCATTGAACCAAGCGTGGTCCCAGTGCCGTTTGTCTATGGCAGACTTATCATAGCGTTTGCCTTGTGCAATAGACTTTACCTGCGCGGTCCCTGTTTTGCCAGCGATGCGATAGCGCGGGGTGTAGATACCGCGTCCAGTGCCGTTTTCTACCACACTTTCCATGGCATCGTGCATGCGTGTCCAGTCAGCAGGCTTGCCGTTATAGTCTATTTTACCATCAGGCCTGGTGATGACTTTAACGTCTGCTGCGCCATCGCTGCTTTTTAGCAGGTGAGGGGTGATGTGATAGCCCTTATTGGCCGTCATGGCAGTGGCATTGGCAATTTGTAGCGGCGTGGCTAAGAAATAGCCTTGACCGATACTGACTGAGATGGTTTCACCTGGCAGCCAGTCTCTACCATAGGTGTCTTTTTTCCATTTTGGGGAGGGCATAATCCCTGATTTTTCGTTGGGTAAATCGATACCTGTGTCTTTACCAAAGCCAAAGCGTACCATCCAATCATGCAGCCGCTGGATACCCATCTCGTAGGCCAATTTATAATAATAAGTATCAACCGACATCACGATAGATTTCTTTAAGTCCACGGTACCATGACCACCACGCTTCCAGTCACGAAAACGATGTGAGTCTCCAGGTAAGCTAAAATAGCCAGGATCATAAATGGTGGTTTCCCAATCACGCAAACCGTAATGGATGGCACCTAAGCCTTCAAATGGTTTGATCGTAGAGCCAGGTGGATACGTCCCTTGTAGCGCACGGTTGTACAGAGGCTGATCAAGATCGTCTCGTAGCGCATCATAATCTTTAAAAGAAATCCCTGAAATAAACGGGTTGGGGTCGTAGCTTGGGTTGCTAACAAACGCCAATACATCACCATTTTTTGGGTCAATGGCGACAATTGCACCGCGGCGCCCATCAAGTTGCTGCTGCGCTATCTTTTGTAAGCCGTAGTCTAAGCTCAACGTGATGTCATTACCAGATACGGGAGGCTTAGTGTCTAACTGTCGCAAAATATTGCCATGAGCATCTGTTTCTACCGATTGATAACCGGGTTGACCCAACAATATGTCTTCATAATAGTCTTCGATGCCGATCTTACCGATCAGGTCGGTACCAGCATAGCGATCTTTATCAATGCGTTTGGTCTCTTTGTCATTAATGCGGCCAACGTAGCCGATGACATGAGCAAATAATTCGTCATACGGGTAGGAGCGTGTCAACTTGCTTTGAATGGTCACGCCGCGAAAGAAGGGTTTACGCTCACTAAACTGCGCCAATTGCGCCTCAGTTAAGTCGATTTTGACGGTCACAGGGTCGTTTTTACTTTTACTGAGCCGCGCCAAAATGTCAGTGATATCTGTGTCCGTCAGCTCAAAAATAGGCGCAAGCAAACGCAAGGTACGCTCTGGATTTTCAACTTCGGCAGGACTTAACATCGCCGTAAAGACCGGCTGATTGTCTGCCAATATAATGCCATTGCGATCATAAATATAGCCGCGGCTGGGTGGAGCAGATATCAGCTTAATACGGTTGTTGTCTGCCTGTGTCGTATATTTATCATGGGCGTAGACTTGCAAATAACCATAACGCACGATGAGGCCACCTAAGCCCAAAAATATTAAAATCCCAAGGATCACAATGCGATTGGTAAAAATTTTATTGACTTGTTCAGTATTGGGAGTTAGCGGTTTATTCATATAAAGTCAGAGCCCAAACGGTCAGTGAGTCAATAAAAGAGGGGGAGATGAGCAAGATGGTCAATCAAAGCGCGGTGAGCATAAAGGATAATGCAAAGGATTTCAATCACATAGGCAGATATTGGTTAAAATCACAACGCATCTCCCTATGTGCAAATATTTGCTGGAATTGAATGATAAATTATAACAGAACAAACGCGATATCGCAGTATTCAGCCGTTTATTTTATCGCTGTCATCAACTAAAGCGCTGATAGATTATGGTAATGCGTTTGCCAGAAAAGATAAGGGCTAAAACGTGTCACTCTAGTCACAACTTGCCTAGGGTCTACCTGTGCTAATGCATAGCAAGTGTGCTAAAATCAGGCGATTTATTTTATAGTTATTGTTTTATAAAAACAGTTATGGGCCGAGCGTGTTTTTCAGCGTTCTCATTTGCTAAGCATCTTTGATTAGCAACGACAATCAACCTGTCAGGGATAAGGTAAGTTATGGATGCAACTTCATTGTGGCAGACGATAGCTGAGCACCCAGAATTTTTTGCCATGCTAACCATTCCACCAGTGACAGCGTTTGTCACGTGGATACATGTGTGGATGGCGCTTAAAATGCTGTTTTATCCGATTAAGTTTTGGGGTGTGCGTATTCCAAACTTCCCGTTTTTTGGGTTGCCGGGTATTGGCTGGCAAGGAATCGTTCCACGCAAAGCGGGTAAAATATCAGGCGTTATCGTTGATCAGACATTGTCCAAACTCGGTTCGCTGGATGAGTTTTTTCAGGCCATGGAGCCTGAGCAGATGGCGATATTCATCACTGATACGGTTGATAAAAACCTTGAATTATTGATTGATGAGATCATGCTGGACCATTCGCCAGCGCTGTGGGGTAATTTGCCTTACGCCGTAAAACGTCGTGTCTATGCCCAAGCGCATCAAGAGTTGCCCAATATTATGCAATCTTTGGTGACTGATCTGACCTATCATGTCGAAGATTTGGTTGATATGCGTAAGATGATCGTTAATACGATGGAAAATGATCGTCGTCTGATGGTCAATATGTTTTTAAAAGTCGGTCAAAAAGAGATCAATTTTATTTGGCACATTAGCGCCCTAATTGGTTTGGTCTTCGGTATTATCCAGATGTTTATATTTTTGCTGGTGCCGCAGCATTGGACAGTGCCGTTTTTTGCCGCGATTTGGGGATTTCTCACCAATTGGATCGCAATTTGGATGGTGTTTAACCCCGTAGAGCCACGCTTTATTCCTTATGTGAAGTTTTTTACCGTACTGAGGCATTTTCCCTTTATCAAACCGCAGATGCCCCATATCGCGCAGTACCGTCTACAAGGCGGCTTTATGAAACGTCAAGAGGAGGTTTCTGAGGTTTTCGCTGAGATTGTTGTGAAGGACTTGGTGACGCTTGAAAACATCATGAATGAGATGATGTATGGTGAGCGTGCAACGCAAACGCGTGAGTTGATGAAATCACATTTATATAAAGTACTAGAGTCACCGGTGATTAGTACGACGTTGCGTGTAGGATTGGGACGCCGTGAGTACGGGCAGCTAAAAAACACCATTATTGACAAGTCTATCGTCGCAACGATGGTGCCCTTGCGTGATCCTGAGCTGAATGAAAGTCGTGCCAGCAAAATATTTGGTCTGTTTCGTGATCGGATACGGGCGCTGACGCCAACTGAGTTTCAAAACTTGTTACGTCCCGCTTTTCGTGAAGATGAAATGACCTTGATTGTTTTGGGCGGTTTGACGGGCTTTTTAGCAGGTTGGTTGCATCTGGTTTTGGTGTTTTTTCCCGCCATTCAATAATTACTAGGCTTTTATGTTCTTTATACACATCGCATACAGAGTGGATACAAAAACGTGACAAGTTGACGCTAATGTACTGTGCTGTAAGCGCCCCACGCTGCAATGGCGGATAGTGGTATCTATACAATAAATATCAGTAGTAATAAATAGGACGCTTTTGAGTGTCCTAAAATTCCAATCTATATCATAAACAATGACCATATTAAGGTAAACAAGGTTAGACCGTATGTTAATCACAGAATTGGGTTATTTTGCCTTGCTAGCCGCCTTTATACTGGCGATTTTGCAGGTGGTGTTACCAACCGTTGGCGTCATGCGTGACCACGTTGCTTGGCAGCGTCTAGCACCAAGTCTAGCGTGGGCGCAGTTTGCTGCGATGATCCTATCATTTGCCGCTCTGATGGCAGGCTTTTATTACAATGACTTTAGCCTGGTCTATGTCACTCAGCACTCCAATACGTTGTTGCCTTGGTACTATAAACTATCGGCGACTTGGGGTGGACATGAGGGGTCATTGCTGCTTTGGATGACCATTATGGCCACTTGGTGTGCGCTGGTCTCTTATTTTAGCCGTGGTCTACCATTGTCTATGCGTGCACGCGTGTTGGTGATTTTGGCAGGCGTACAGATGATGATGTTAGCGATGCTTATTTTTACCTCATCGCCATTTGACCGCACATTGCCCAATTTACCAGTTGATGGCGCGGATCTTAATCCTGTGTTGCAAGATTTTGGTTTGATTATCCATCCGCCTATGCTTTATATGGGTTATGTAGGGATGGTTGTGCCATTTGCTTTTTGTATGGCCGCTTTGTGGGAAGGTCGCTTGGATGCGGTATGGACACGCTGGTCGCGCCCGTGGGCGCTGGCGGCTTGGGGCTTTTTAACGGTTGGGATCGCGCTTGGCTCGTGGTGGGCCTACTATGAGCTTGGCTGGGGCGGTTGGTGGTTTTGGGATCCAGTAGAGAATGCTTCTTTGATGCCGTGGCTGGCGGGTACAGCGTTGCTACATTCGCTTGCGGTCACTGAAAAGCGCGGTGTATTTAAAGCGTGGACGATTATGCTGGCGATTTTTGCTTTTGCGCTCAGTCTGCTGGGTACGTTCCTTGTCCGTTCAGGCGTTATTACGTCGGTGCATTCGTTTGCCGCTGACCCAACGCGTGGCCTTGTCATTCTAATGATTCTTGGTGTGATCATTGGTGGTGGTTTGTTGATGTTTGCTGTGCGCGGCTGGCGATTGACGGTTGAGAGTCAATATCAGCTGATCTCACGTGAGTCGTTTTTAGTCATCAATAATGTCATCATTCTGATTTCGACGTTAGTTGTGTTACTCGGTACGCTCTATCCTATTATCGCCGATTCTTTTAATTTAGGACAGGTGTCTGTTGGCCCTCCTTACTTTAATGCCCTGTTTGTGCCACTGACATGGCTATTATTGGTAGCGATGGGGATGGGCTCTAATATTCGCTGGAAGAAAGACAGTCGACCGCTACTGGGTGCTGGTATGGTTATTGCGGTCAGTAGCCTCGTGTTAGCAGCGATTATCACGTATTTTGTCAGCCCGTCTGCGATGCTCAATATTGGTGTGACGTTAGCGGTCAGCTTTTGGGTGCTATTGTGGATGGCTGTTGATTTTAAAGACAAAACCAAAAACGCACCTAGCCGACTCAAAGGCCTACGCCAATTGCGTCTTAGCTATTGGGGGCAGCAGACTGCTCATATCGGTGTGATCATTGCGGTTATCGGCGTGGCGTTTACCACGACTTTGAGCATTGAGCGTGATGTGGCGCTGGCACCGAATGATAGCGTTCATGTTCAGGGTTATGATTTTGTCGTTAAAGGCTTTCGTGAAGTCAAAGGCAGTAACTTTGATGCCACCCAAGCTGAAGTAGAAATTAGCAAAGAGGGACAAGTGGTGACGACTTTGTACCCTGAAAAACGTAACTATATTATTAGCATGATGCCGATGACAGAAGCGGCCATCGACGCCAGTCTGATGCGTGATGTGTACGTAGCGCTTGGCGAACCTATCGCCGAAAATAGCAATGAATGGGCGTTCCGTATTTATGTCAAACCGCTGATTCGTTGGGTATGGCTGGGCGCGCTTATTATGGCCTTCGGTGCACTTTTGAGTATGCTTGACAATCGTTACCGTATGAAAAAAACTAAAGCGCCTGTGCAGATTGCTCCGAAGGAGTCAGGTGTTGGTAACACTGCTGATTTGGGCACGCCAGCCACAAAGACAGGGGGCAATTAATATGAGCACAGCAAATAATTCCTCTGATAAGAATGCTCAGCAAGCTCAAGTAAACCACCCTAAAACCGTCAACAAAAAACAGCTGAGATTATGGTTCTTAATCCCGCTGATTGTTTTTATCGGTTTTATGATCATGCTGTACATGCGGTTGGGTAAGCCGACGGACATCGTAACCAATACCGCGCTTGAGCGTCCCGTACCTGCGTTTGAGTTACCCCTACTGTCAGATACCAGTCGTATCATGACCAATGAGAATTTGCCCGATGAGCCGTTTTTGATGAACATTTGGGGCTCTTGGTGTCCCACTTGTATCATTGAGCATCCGTTTTTAATGCAGTTAGAGGAGCGCGGTGTCAATTTGGTGGGTGTCAATTACAAAGATGAGATTGGCGATGCGTTAGGATATTTGAACCGAGGTGGAGATCCGTTCTCGATGTCGATTCAGGATCTCTCGGGACAATTTGCTTTAGACTTGGGTTTGACAGGCGCGCCTGAAACTTTCATCGTCGATGGTGAGGGCATCATTCGTCAGCACATTATCGGTGAGATTAATGAGAGCAACTGGCAAAGTCGTATTGCACCTTGCTTGATGGTACTCAATGAGGCCAATAACAATGGCGTCAGTCCAGATCCGAGTCAGGTTGCGGAGGCGTGTAAATGATAACCAATCAAATAAAGGCCGTTATGATCAAGGTCGCGGGCCTATTGATCGCTTGTCTACTGAGTGTGGCAAGCTATGCTGCAATTGAGGTTTATGATTTTGACTCTGTGCAGCAAGAAGCCCAGTATCGCGGTCTCATTGAAGAGCTGCGCTGCCCAAAATGCCAAAACCAAAACCTTGCAGGATCTGACGCGCCGATCGCGCAAGATCTCAAGCAAAAAACCTATAACATGGTAAAAGACGGCCGTAGTGATGGCGAGATTCGCGCTTATATGCAGGAGCGTTACGGTGATTTTATCAGTTATAAGCCGCCCGTTCGCCCCTCTACGTGGATCTTATGGTTTTTCCCGCCATTACTACTCATCATATTGCTGATTGGTTGGTTTTGGCAAAGTAAACGACGTCAGCTCGTTGCAAGTGGCGAGAGTGGGGTAAAGGTAGACAGTACCACAGCGGCGGCACTGTCTGTTGCTGAAAAAGCCGAACTTGATCGCCTATTATCACGTGCTGATAACCATGAAAAAAGTGATCATGACAACACAAGTTTTGAGGACAAAAAATGACCCTATTTTCTACTGTTGGCTTATTTATTGCCCTAAGCTTATTTATCGCCTTAGTACTTGCCGTCATTACCATCATGCCGTGGCTGCGAGCCTCGCGTACGCAACATAGACCTGTGGACAATCAGCTGTTAGATATTAACGTTGCTGTGTTCCGCGAGCGTCTGGCAGAACTGAAAACAGATAAAGACAGTGGGGTTATTGATGACAGCCACTATCAAAATCAAAAACTTGAGCTGGAGCGTCAGCTGTTAGATGCACAGCGCGACGTCACACCCATGGTTACCCCTGGGATTAAGAGTCGACTGATTATCATGGTTTGGGTGCCTGTACTGGCTGCCATGGCTTATTTGATGGTGGGTGATCGTACCCCTGTGTTTGAGCTGTGGGCCGCCGAGGACAAAGTGGGTCAAGTGGCTGATGATCTATTGACGGGCAAAATCGATCAGCCACCAGCGTGGGCAATCGAAGATGGTCAACAGCTTATTAGTGCCATGCAGACCAATGTCTATCGTCATGCCGATGATCCTAATCGCTGGATGCGTTTATCGGAGCTGTTTTTATCGTTAGAAGCGACAGATTCGGCACTAGAAGCCTTGTCACGTGCGTATCGTTTATCACCTGATAACGAAGAAATCGCAACCACCTACGCCCAGATTAGCTTCTTTGCTAATAAAGGTCAGTTAGATGCCAATAGCCGCCGCGTGCTGCAAGACGTATTGGCCAAAAATCCAGAGCATGAGGGCGCGCAAATGCTGATGGCAATGGGTGAGGCGCGTAGCAGTAACTTTGATCAAGCACAAGGCTGGATTAAGCGCTTACGTGACAGCATTGCCGCCAAGCCGGGTGACCATACTCAAGCGCTGGCAAGTTTAGATGAGTTAAGTGCCAATGTGACGGCTCAGCAGCAACAAGCGTCTGAAGGCGTTGAGGTGACCGTAAAAATTAACGCGAGCCTCCTGCCTTTGGTCAAGGCTGATGATGTGTTATTTGTAGCGATACGTGATGTTAACGGTGGTCCACCATTTGCAGCCAAACGTTTGCCGATTAGCGTTATTAAGCAAGGCGAAGCGGTGGTTAGCCTCAGTGATCTTGATGCTATGATGCCATCGCGTACGCTGCAGTCTGCTCGAGCCGATAAAGTTCAGTTGGCAGTTGTTGCTCGCATCAGTCACAGCGGCACTGCCAGTGCCGAGTCAGGCGATCTATCAGGCAATCCTGTGGTGATTAGCGCTGACCAAGATCAGGCTAATGTAGAAATCAATCAGCAAATACCATAGTATATTTGCTTGTCTTTATCCATCCTACCATGTAATGCCATTGCCCAAGAAAACAGCGTGCAATGGCGTTATATGAACAGATAAGTCATGGCAACTTATCACAGCAATAATGAAAATACTTGAGGTTTGCAAAGCCACAAGGTAAGGTAGCTTAGCAAACAACCAATCCCTAAGTTTTATTAGTCCCAAAATCCTATCTATTAAGGAGAGTCGTGTAATGATGCGTATTATTTTGCTAGGTCCACCAGGCGCCGGTAAAGGTACTCAAGCCCAGTTTATTTCTAAAGAATATGATATCCCGCAGATCTCAACTGGCGATATGCTGCGTGCAGCAATCAAAGAAGGCAGCGAGCTTGGCAAAAAAGCCAAAGACATCATGAATGCCGGTGGTTTGGTTTCTGACGACCTCATTATTAACCTAGTGAAAGAACGTATCGCTAAGCCTGATTGCGCTAATGGTTGTATTTTTGATGGTTTTCCACGTACTATTCCGCAAGCGCAAGCACTGGCAGATGCTGACGTTGCCATTGATCATGTGATTGAAATTAGCGTCCCAGATGATGAAATCGTTAAGCGTCTATCGGGTCGTCGCCAGCATCCAGGCTCAGGTCGCGTGTATCACATTGACCATAACCCATCTAAGGTCGATGGTATCGATGATGTGACTGGTGAACCGCTGATCCAGCGTGAAGATGACAAAGAATCTACGATCCGTGAGCGTTTGGCCACTTATCATGAGCAGACCTCAGCGTTGGTTGGTTTTTATCAAGATAAAGCCAAAAAAGACGATGATGCCCCTACTTATAATAAGTTTGATGGCACACAAGGAATAGAGGACGTTAAGCAGCAAATTCTGTCCGCGTTAAAAGGCTAATTGTCGATCATTCAATTTGAATAATCGATAGAGCTGTTGAAGACCCTGCTAATTGGCAGGGTTTTTTAATGGCTAATAACAAGTAAGACTATCTGTAAAGGAAGATAATAAACGCCACGTATAAAAAAGCCGCCTACTGATGATCAGTAAGCGGCTTTCAAATACAGACGCGTTAACGCTTAACCAAGACAACCCTTATGCGTTACCTTGAGCATCAACTTGCGCTTGCTGTTGGCTTTGTGCGTAAGCTTGATCAAAGTTCACAGGCGCTAACAATAGCTGCGGGAAGCTACCACGCGTCACGATGTCGCTGATGACTTCACGAGCATAGGGGAATAATACGTTAGGGCAATATGCGCCTAAGATTTGACCAATTTGATCTTCAGGAATATCTTTTAGCAAAAAAATACCTGCCTGATGAACTTCGGCGATAAACGCGGCTTCATCAGCGTTTTTAGCACTCACGCTCACAGTCAAAATGATTTGATAATGATCATCGTCAAGTTTTTCAGCATTGCTAGACAGATTGATATCAAGCTCTGGATTCCACTCTTTGGTGAATACGCCAGCGCCTGGGACTTCAAGTGACATATCTTTTACATAAATACGCTCTAACGCCAACTGTGGTTGTGCTTGTTCTTCAGCCATGATAATTCCTTTAAAGTTAGATCAAATGATTGGACAAACTGTCATTATATAAAACAGCATTGTAATACAAATCGAGAGGGTATCTCGACGATTTTTATCGGTAACTCTTATCTTTGCCTCTGTCTTTTATGAAAAAAGTAAAGACAGACGGCACAGAAAAACGGCTACTTAACCTGCTAATAGCTCGTCAAGTTTGCCTTGTTGGTTCATTTGATTGAGCTCATCAAAACCACCGACGAAGGTCTCGCCGACAAAGATCTGTGGCACAGTGCGATAGTTATTGGTTTTTTTCATAAGCGCCTGGCGCTCTTCGCTGCTCATGTCATGCATACCAATTTCTTCATAATCAACGCCTTTGGTTTTTAGCAGTTGTTTGGCATTTGAGCAATATGGGCAGATAGGGGTGGTATAGACTTTAACAGATACAGTCATGATAAATCCTTATTATAAGTGTAGGCGGTAACCGTTTTATTATAAAAAGTATTATAAATAATTATTCGATAAAAACTCTTATAATCCGTTACCAACCAATGAATTGAAAAGATATTTGGTGACGCTCATTATTAAAGTGGGGATGAGCGTTATAAATTCAAGCTGCCCCAATATAAAAGGCTGGACAGTATCACAAATGCTACATAAAAAAAGACACCTCTTCAGAGGTGTCTTTTTGGGCGCCTGTATGCATCGGACATCAATTAACACAGGCTGAGTACTTATTAACTATTTATGTAGGCTTGGCTTCGCTTTGCCTTTTTTCTTAGGCACAGTATCTTTTAACCCAACCAATGGCATGCCAGCGCCTTGCCAGCCGCCAATACCGCCCTCTAATCGATAGACACTGTCTTTACCGATCATCTGAATGGCAGCGCCTGCTTGGACACCCATGTCGCAGATAATAATCACTGGCTGTTCAATCGCGCGGATTTCTTCGATGCGGTCTTTTAGCTCAGTGAAAGGTATGTTGCGGCTGCCTTGGATATACCCTGATTCAAACTTCTTTTTGGCGCGAATATCGATTAGCTGCGCATTTTGCGAGTTAACCATCATACCAAGGGTGTTGGGCGATATTTTTCTGCCACTACGTTTGTTTTCAATGGTAAAAAACAGCACGGCAAGTACGGCCAATATACCAAATAAAAACGGGTGGTTGCCCACAAATTCCAGCGCACGATCCAAACCATACCTCCAAAAAAATAAGTGTTCTACTAGGCTGAGAAGACAGCCTAAGGATATTGAACAAGGCGCTATTATACCGATTAGACTGCCTATAGTAAATGTGCGATGGTCAACCTATATTGAACGATTAATAAGGCTTGGTATCAGCCTCTTCTCTTAACGTGACAAGGTTTTCAACACGGCGTTGTAACACCTCGCCATCAGCCACCGCTTGCCATAACGCGCAGCCTTTGCTGTTGTGAGTGTGGCGACAGTCGCGGAACTGACAGTCACCCGCCAGTGGCGCAAGCTCAACAAAGCCTGAGATGATGTCATCAGGGGACAAATGCCAAATGCCGTATTCCCGAATACCGGGTGTATCGACAATGCCGCCTTGTGTTAAGTCAGCTGGATTGAATGGCAGCAATCGGCTGGTCGTCGTGGTGTGCTGCCCAAGCTGGGAGTTTTCTGAGATAACATTCACGCTTTGACCAGAGTCTGGCAACAGCGCATTGATTAAGCTGCTTTTACCAACGCCCGATTGTCCAGCAAAGATCACCAGTTTCTTATCTATGTAATGTTTTAGCTCATCAAGCCCTTCTTGTTCATTGCTATTAGCGATGTTTTCAGGACAGTCAACTGAGGTTAGGACGCTCTCATAACCAAGTGCCGCATATTGTGCCAATAACTCACTGGTATCGACGCCGTTTTCTTGTGCTAGTAAATCGGCTTTATTGAGTACCAACAGTGGTTTTACGCCCGCATGATGACACACGACTAAGTAGCGATCTATGAGCGTGGGAGCTGCTGCTGGCAATGGTGCAAACACAATGGCGAGAATATCGACATTGGCGGCGACAGGTTTGAGCTTATGATAACGATCGGGACGTGAAACAAGAGAGGTGCGCGGTTTGACAGATTCGATACGTCCAAACCCCGTATTAGAGTCGGCGCTCCAGCGCACTTGATCGCCAGCGGCCAGCATCGGCAAATTGGTACGCACATGACAGCGCCAAATATCGCCAAGCTCGAGTGTCTGCCAAAATGGCTCAGGATCATCGGGCGCAACCTCCGGTTTTTCTGGTATTACGGCGGGCAAACTGGTGACTTGTACCTCTAATTGTTTGCCATAGTGCGCCATGACCACGCCATCCATCAAACTGTCATCGATGCTGTCTTGACTTGCCAGCTGCTGTTTATCAATGCGACGAATCTGTTGTTTAGTCAGTTTGCGTTGCCGAATTAATGCCATGGGTTTTTGACCTATTAGAAAAATATTGCTAAGTGTAGCGTGAAAATTTGCTAACATACAGCCTAAAGCGCCTGCGCCAGACAGTGGTTTTGTAATCATTTGGTTTTTCCACTTACTGCCAACAGGCAGGCGCTCAGCAATGTTGACTGAATATTGCCTTCTATATCTGATTTATATAACGAAAATTATTTCAAAGTTGTTTTAAACTTTATTGCACATAGGATATTTTATGACTACCGGTGACCACCCCAACAAGATTAAAATTAAAAATCAAGGTAAAAAAGGGCTGGTCTGGATTGATCTAGAAATGACTGGCCTTGATACTTTACATGATGAGATTATCGAGATTGCGACCGTTGTCACTGACGAGGATTTAAACGTGCTTGCTGAAGGGCCAGTATTTGCGATAAAAGTATCGGATCAAGTCTTAAATAAAATGGATGATTGGAACACCAAGCAGCATGGACAGTCAGGATTGGTGGATCGCGTGCGCCGTAGTACCGTGACATTGGCAGAAGCGGAAGCTGAGACGATTAAATTTTTAAACAAGTGGGTCGATAGTGGCAAGTCGCCTATGTGTGGTAATTCCATCTGTCAAGATCGTCGATTTATGGCGCGGCAAATGCCTGAACTGGAAAAATTCTTCCATTATCGCAACCTTGATGTCTCATCGATTAAGGAGCTTTGCTTCCGCTGGCGCCCTGATATTTTGAGAAATTTTGAAAAAGGGGGCAGTCATTTAGCCTTAGATGACATTCGTGATTCTATCCGTGAGCTCAAGCACTATCGTCAGCATTTCTTTCAATTAATGCCTTAAAGCAAGCCGATTCAAAAATATAAAATAATTAAAAAAGGGTCTGTTGACGTCAACAGACCCTTTTTGTTTTTAAGCTAGATTCAACGATAAAATCAAACAAGCATTGTAAATTCAAACAATTCAAACTCAGCATCATTACTACTAAAACTGTCATTTGAATGCTCGTCATTTGTGACTGCACCAATCACCGCGCTCACTTTTGACTGGCGTTTGTTTTCATCTAACAGTCGCCAATCGCCAAGCACGTAGCGTTTTTTATCACTCGTGGCTTGATGGATATTCGGACGATGAGTGTGCCCGTGTAATAAGGCGTCGCTAGCAGTGAGTGCTTGATGCACGGCCTCATCATTCACATCCATGATGTAAGCGGCTTTATTGGCATTGTTCTGTTGGCTTTTTTGACGCATGTTCTCCGCGATAGCCAAACGTTTTTCTAGCGGTTTGTTGAGTAGATACCACTGAGTCAGTCGATGACGCATGATTTTACGAAAAAACTGATACTTTTTATCATCAGTACATAATGCGTCACCGTGCTCTAGACGATAGCGCTGCTGACCGATAGTCAAGGCGTACGGCTCTTCGATAAGTTCGCCGCCGAACAGATTACAAAATGGTTGTCCCAATAAAAAATCACGGTTGCCGTGCATCACTAAAATCTCGCAGCCATTGATGCGTAGCTGTTTGAGTTTGGAGATTAGGGGCGTTAGCCAATGTAGCGCTTGCTCATTTTCTGATAACGATAGGTAAACATCATCACCCAGCCATACCTCAAACCAATCGCCTAAAATAAATAGGCACTTGAGAGCTGGCAGGGCAAGGCAGTCATCAAGCAGCGCCAAAAAAGCCTGCACTAAGGCAGGCTCCTGAGGCGATAAATGCAAATCGCTAATCAATACTTGCCGCACTTGATGAGGGCGGGTCGTGATTAAATGATTAAAACGTTGCATTTATCTGTATCCTTGTCGATTAGGCCGCACGATTACTTAGCCGCCATTATTGAGTGATAATGGTTGCTGAGTTGATGACGACAGGCTCTTTTGGCACATCAGCATGCATACCAAAACGACCCGTTGGGACGCCTTTCATTTTTTCGATCACATCCATACCGCTTGTGACTTTACCAAATACCGTATAACCCCAACCTTGCATATTTTTTCCAGAGTGGTTTAGGAAATCGTTGTCTTTGACGTTAATGAAAAACTGGCTAGTCGCTGAATGCGGATCTTGCGTACGCGCCATTGCGATGGTGCCTTTGTCATTTTTTAGACCATTGTCCGCTTCGTTCTCAATTGGCGCATTGGTTGGTTTTTCATTCATCTCAGCATCCATGCCGCCGCCTTGAATCATGAAACCATCAATGATGCGATGGAAAATTGTACCGTCATACTGACCAGATTTTACGTAGTTCAAAAAGTTTTCTACGGTTTTTGGGGCTTTTTCTTCGTTGAGTTCGATAACGATCGCACCCATATTGGTGTCAAGTTCTACTACTGGTGGCATGTCTACCATGTCATATTCCTTTTTGGTTGCAGCGCCTCAAATGACGCTGTCAAGTGGTGGTTAAAAGTTGGGGGTTAAAAAGTTACGAGTAGTCTAACGGCTTTTTTATCCCGTGTCATGTATCAGGCTGTTAATGCGTTTGCGAAACCTGATAGAATAACGCAACTTTACCCATTTTTGACAAATTTTGATAATGCGGTCGCACTATCTGAGTTTTTATATCCCAATTTATTTTAATACTTTAGTTTGAATGTTTTATGATGCGTGATGGTACGCACCATGGACTGACAATTTGCGTTAGGAGCAATGCCCGATGAGTGAGCACTCAAGCAACAATGCACAAAAAGACGAACAAAAAAACGATTTTATTCGTAATATCATTCGTGACGATGTCAATGCGCAAAAGTATCAGCAAATTGTGACACGCTTTCCACCTGAACCAAATGGCTACTTGCACTTAGGTCACGTAAAGTCTATCTGCCTAAACTTTGGTGTGGCAGAAGAGTTTGGCGGTGTGTGCAACCTGCGTTTTGATGACACCAACCCAACCGCAGAAAAGCAAGATTACATCGATAACATCAAAAATGATGTAGAGTGGCTGGGTTTTGAGTGGGCCGGAGAAGCGCAGCATGCCTCAGGCTATTTTGATCAGTTGTACGCATGGTCAGTACAACTCATTGAGCAAGGCGACGCTTATGTTGATCTGCAAACGCCTGAGCAGATCCGCGATAATCGTGGTTCTTTTAATGAAGTGGGTACGCCTTCACTATATCGTGATGCCAGTATCGCAGAAAACCTGCAGCGTTATAATGACATGAAAGCGGGTCAATATGCAGAAGGCACGGCGGTTTTACGTGCCAAGATCGATATGGCAAGTCCCAACATGAACTTGCGTGATCCTGTGATCTACCGCGTCATGCATCAAGCGCATCATCAAACGGGTGATAAATGGTGTATCTACCCAATGTATGACTTCGCTCATCCGCTCTCTGATGCAATCGAAGGGATTACCCATTCGTTGTGTACGCTGGAGTTTGCTGACCACCGTCCGTTTTATGATTGGATTGTTGAAAAAATCGGCTTTGACGTAGCGCCGCATCAGTACGAATTTAGCCGCTTAAACGTCGATCATACGTTGACCAGTAAGCGTAAGCTTAAGCAATTGGTCGATGAAGGGATCGTCAGCGGTTGGGATGATCCACGTATGCCGACCATCGCTGGCATGCGACGCCGCGGCTATACACCAGAGGGCTTACGTGATTTTTGTGAGCGTGTTGGTGTAACCAAAGCGGATAGTGTGGTTGACTTTCGTTTACTAGAATTTAGCGTTCGTCAGTCGTTAGAGACCACCACGGCACGCGGCATGGCAGTGCTTAAGCCTTTAAAGGTGACGATTACCAACTTTAGCGATGCAGTAAGCAGTTGGGAGTCGCAAAAGGCCGACAGCGTCAATGCGCGCTTTGATGAGGCGACGCAAACTTTATGGTTAACCCAGCCCAATCATCCGAATGTCGATATGGGTGAGCGTGAAATCCCGTTTACTGAGACCTTATACATCGATCAAGGGGATTATGAGATAGAGCCGCCAGCGGGTTATAAGCGTCTATCGCCTGAAAAACCAGAGATCCGCCTGCGCAATACTTATGTGTTGGCCGTGACCGAACATGTTACCGATGATAGCGGTAACGTCATCGAGTTAAAAGCGACCATAGATCCAGCTACTTTGGGTAATAATCCTGAGGGACGTAAGGTCAAAGGGGTGATCCATTGGGTTTCAGCCAGTCAAGGTATACCAGCAACCGTACGCATGTATGAACAGCTATTTAGTGTCGAAGACCCAAGTAGTGTGAGCGATGTACATCAAGCGTTAAATTCCAATTCGTTAACCGAGCTAAACGCGGTGGTTGAGCCATCCTTAGCCAATGCGGATGCTGGCACGCGTTTCCAGTTTGAGCGTGAAGGTTACTTCATCTCTGATAGCGAAGATCACACAAGTGAAAAGCCCGTGTTCAATCAAATCGTCAGCTTACGCGACAGCTATAAACCTGCTTAGTCGATCAGTAACCGCGCGGCTTACGTTTATTTTTAAGGCAATACTGAACAATAGTAGTTTGCAATCTGGCCCATTTCTAGTACGCTAGGGATGGGCTTTTTTATGAAAGATTGTAAAGTTGTTGAGAGTAAGACGTGAGGAAATGACAATGGCAAAATTTTTAAACAGCAGTGGGACGACTTATCATTTAGAGGAGTTGATTAAAAATGCTTCTGACAGGTTGATTATTATTAGCCCATATTTAAAGCTCAATGAGCGTATTAAAGAGTTACTAGAAGACCGTAATCGTTTAAAAATTGATATTCGAATCGTCTATGGTAAGAATGATCTACACCCTGAAGAAATAAACTGGCTGAAAAATTTAACCTTTATTCGCACCAGCTTTTGCAAAAACTTGCATGCTAAATGCTATCTAAATGAAAATGAATGCATCATTACCAGTTTGAACCTTTATGAATTTAGTCAGGTTAATAATAACGAGATGGGCGTACTGATTTACCGTAACGAAGACGCTAAACTTTATGCCGATACCTATGAGGAAGCGCAACGCATTATTCGTATCAGTGATGAAGTGCGAATGTCTCTTGAAAAAGTGACCGAGTCCGATAGCACGACTGAGCACCAAACGGATTCCAGTCGTAAAACAGTGAATACTAACTCCAATGCGACCATCACGCCCAGTGCAGAAGCGGTGACTCCCAATTATTCTAAACTGACGACTGCTAAGCTTGCTAAAGAGCGAGGCTTTAAGACGCAAGAGTTAAACGATAAGCTGCTTGCAGCGGGTTATTTGGAAACACAAGAAGGTGAATTGGTGTTAACCGATGCTGGACGTGCGGCTGGTGGTACAAGTAAGCGCGGTAAGTTCGGCGAGTTTTGCCTGTGGGATTCTGGTATGGTGATTTAGCACGCTCCTTAGATACTACTGAGTTTTTCACGCACAATTTACTTAGTGGTTTATGGAATAATCGCATTACAATCCGTCACAAGACATTCATAATCAGTTTGTTAATATAAAATCAGTTTTTGATGATGTGTCTTGCGTTATCTGTGATAACTGAGCACGTCAATGATACTAATAGAGCGCATGTATACCTTTGGATATCAGTGCTCATCACTAACCTAGCTAAGGAATTAAGCATGGCACATTTACGTTTAGGTGATACCGCACCAAATTTTGACGCTGCAACCACCGAGGGTGATATCAACTTCCACGATTGGGCAGGTGATCATTGGGTGGTTTTTTTCTCCCATCCAGCAGATTTTACCCCAGTATGTACCACTGAGCTTGGCCGTGCTGCGGCGCTCAATGGCGAGTTCCAAAAGCGTAATGTTAAGCCAATCTGTATTTCTGTCGATAGCTTAGAAGACCACAAAGCGTGGGCGAGCGATATCGGTGAGACGCAAGGGACAGACATGAACTTCCCAATCATTGCAGACCCCAATAAAGAAGTCGCTGAGCTGTATGATATGATGCACCCGAACGCAGACAGCACGCATACAGTGCGCAGTGTCTTTATTATTGATCCAAATAAGAAAATTCGTCTAACGCTGACGTATCCTGCTAGCTGTGGTCGTAACTTTGATGAAATCATCCGCGTTATTGATGCGCTACAGCTGTCTGACGAATATAATGTCGCAACGCCAGTGGACTGGAAAGAAGGCGATGACGTTATCATCCCACCAAGTGTCAAAAACGAAGAAATCGCTGCCAAATACCCTAAGGGTCACAAAGAAGTCAAGCCTTACCTGCGTACGACACCTGCCCCTAATAAGTAAACTGGCTACGCGCTTGATTATCAATCAAAATATAAAGCCCTATAACGGAAGGTTTGAACTGACCCCCATAAGTTGGACACAACTTATGGGGTATTTTTATGCGTTACGATCTGGACTTTAAGCTCAAAGTCATATCATACTATCGGCAAGGACATACCGGAGTCGCAACAGCAAAGAAGTT